>CAZRIB010000070.1:0-12633 GCA_964600035.1 uncultured Ardenticatenaceae bacterium
ATGATTGAAGATTAAAGAGAGCTGCAATCTTTACGCATTAATCTTCAATCTTTAACCCTTAATCCATCCACTTTTGAACCCAAAATGACAGAACGATTACAAAAAGCATTGGCGCGAGCAGGGTATGGCTCGCGTCGATCATGTGAGGAGATAATACGCGCGGGACGGGTGCAGGTAAACGGCCGTACCGCCACTTTGGGCACAAAAGTAGACACGGCCGTTGACCAAATCGTCGTCGATGGCAAAAAAGTCAACTTCAATCAGGAAGCCTTTGTCTACATTGCCCTCAACAAGCCCAAAGGCATCATCTCCTCGCTGCAAGACGAGCTAAACCAGGGGCGGACGACCGTACGCGACCTGATAGACATTCCCGGCCACCTGTATCCCGTTGGCCGTCTGGACAAGCCCAGCGAAGGGCTGATGCTGATGACCAACGACGGTGACCTGGCGCACAAACTCACACATCCGCGCTACGAACATGAAAAAGTGTATTATGTAGTTGTAGAAGGCCAGCTTCCGCGCAATAAAATCGCACAGTGGCAGCTTGGCGTTATGCTGGACGGCAAAATGACCGCGCCGGCCAAAATTCGCCAACTGCACCAGAATGAACAGGAAACACACTTGCGCATTGTGCTGCGGGAAGGACGCAAACGCCAGATTCGCCGGATTGCTGCCGAATTGGGGCATCCGGTGAAAAAGCTGGTGCGCGAACAGATTGGCCCGCTTAAATTGGGTGATTTGCCTGTGGGCAAATGGCGGCATTTAACAAAGGAAGAAGTGGCGGCATTGAAAACGGCCGTTTCCACAACACCTGCCCCATCCACCCAAAAACCAAAAAAGAGAAGGAACGTTAGACGAAAAAGATGACCATGATTTCAGTGATTGCCATTGACGGCCCGGCGGCCTCTGGCAAAACCACCGTCGGCCGACTGCTGGCCGAAAAGCTCAATTATCTGTTTTTAGACACCGGCTGCATGTACCGGGCGGTCACGCTGGCCGCTTTGGAGCAAGGCGTAGACATTATGGACGAAACGGCCGTCACCAACGTCGCCAACCAAATTGACATCGACATTCAACCGGCCAACCAGCACCAGGACGGCCGTGCCTACACCGTTCTCGTTGACGGCAAAGATGTCACCTGGGACATCCGCACACCGGCCGTAGACCGCAACGTCTCCCAGGTATCCAAATACGCTGGCGTACGCGACGCAATGGTGCGCCAACAGCATGCCTTTGGCAAGCGCGGCAGCGTCATCATGGTAGGCCGCGACATCGGCACAGTCGTCATGCCAGACGCCCCCCTGAAAATCTACATCACCGCCACTGCCGAAGAACGTGCCCGCCGCCGCACCCGTGACCGCCGCGCCCAGGGACACCCCGCCAACTACGAAGAGATTTTGGCCGATGTGCGCCGTCGTGACCAAATAGACAGCAGCCGGGAACACTCCCCACTGCGCCCCGCCCCGGATGCCATTCACATTGACAGCTCAGACCGCAGCGCCGAACAGATTGTGGACGAAATCCTCAAACTGCTCAAAGTAGAGATGCAAGATTAATGCCTATTTTTCAGGAAGTTGACCTTTCCACATTTTCCGGCGGCCAGATAACGGGCATAGAGCCGGACAGCCTGGCCGAAGAAATTGGTATTCAGCCGGGTGATGTGCTGCTGGCAATTAATGACCAGCCGGTAGAAGACATCATTGATGTGCAGTTTTACGGCGCAGATGAGTCGTTGGAACTGCTCGTTCGGCGCGGCGAGGAGTATTTGCTATTTGAAGCAGAGCGGGATTACAACCAACCGTTGGGACTGCATTTTGCCCACCCCACGTTTGATACAGACATTCGGCGGTGCAAAAATTTGTGCGAATTTTGTTTTGTGCTGCAAATGGCCCCCAAATTCCGCCGCACGCTTTACATAAAAGACGACGATTACCGTTACTCTTTTCTGTTTGGACATTATGTCACGTTGACGAATTTGAGCGACCATGACTGGTGGCGTATTGAGACGATGGGGCTGTCGCCGTTGTATGTTTCGGTGCATGTTACTGACCTGGAGATGCGGCGCAAGTACCTGCGGAATGCCACTGCGCCGGATATTTTGGAGCAGATTCGCTGGCTGGGTGAACGGGGGATTGAGGTTCATACGCAAATTGTGGTGACGCCGGGCTGGAATGACGGCCGTTTCCTGGAGCAATCGATTGCAGACCTGGAACAGCTTTGGCCAACGGTGCAAACGGTGAGTGTTGTACCGGTGGGGCTGACGAAGCATCATAAATATGGCATGCGCCCGCACACGCCGGAAGAGGCAACGGCCGTTGTCGATTACATCGAATCCCTCCAGCCCAAATACATGGAAAAGTTTGGTGTGCGTTTTGTTTATTTGACAGACGAGTGGTATTTGGTGAGTAAACGGCCGTTGCCCCCACTAGCCGCCTACGACGGCCAGCAGCTCCACGAAAACGGTCTGGGCATGGTACGCCAATTCCTGGACGAGTGGGAAAAGGTGAAAGTGGAGATTAGAGATTGGAGATTAAAGCGTCGTGCTCAATTCCCAATCTCTAATCTCCAATCTCTCACCCTGGCAACCGCCACCCTGTTTGCCCCCGTCCTCACAGAAAAAGCGGCCGAATTTGCCTCACTTACAGGCGTAAATGCCACCGTCCAGCCCATCATCAACAACCGGCTGGGCAGCACCATCACGGTTGCCGGGCTGCTCATGGGCGGCGATGTGCTTTCCCAACTGCAAGCCAGCGGCTACGGTGACATGGTTGTCCTGCCCCGCGTCATGTTCGACCATCCCGATACCATCACCCTGGACGACATTTCGCCCCAAGATATGGCTAATCAGCTCCAGGTTCCCGTTGCGCTGGCAGACACAATGGGCGATGTGTGGGATGCGGTAACGGGCGTGTCAAAGGTGGTGTACTATCCGGGTGTTTCTCCGGATGGGCCAATTTCTCTCCGTGTCATTGATCCCAACGACAGCGGCCATTTTTCGTAACTACCCAAAAACGTTTTCTTGACTGCTCCGAAAAAAACCACGAATTTCACTAATTGTTTCTCTGGCGTTTCCTTGCGCTCTTTGCGTGCTTCGCAGTTTTTTCAGCAGACTCATCTTTTCAGTTTTCAGAAAAGCACAAAAGGGACGCAGATTAACGCTGATTCTTAGGATTATGTCAACATAATTACAGGATAATCTGCGTTAATCCTGAAAATCCGCGTCCAAAACCAAAAAGTGCAAATATAGTGATTAACTTTTTGTGATGGGCAAAGCCTGCAAACCCCGAAACAAAACACCGGAACGCCATTGCAGTTGGTCTGAGGGGAGGGCTAACTGCAATTTTGGGAAGCGGGTAAGTAAGGTGGTAAAGGCGATGTGCCCTTCCAGCCGGGCGAGTGGTGCGCCCAGGCAGTAGTGGATGCCATGCCCAAAGGCAAGGTGGCGGTTGGGTGTCCGGGTCAGGATGAGTGTGTCAGGATGGTCGAAAACAGTTTCGTCGCGGTTGGCGGAGGTGATGACCGGGCGCATGATGTCGCCGCGCCGCATGAGCTGGTCGCAAAAAACGGTGTCGCGGGCAACCCAGCGGGTGGTTGAGGTTTCTACGGGGCCGTCGTAACGCAGAAGTTCTTCAACGGCCGTTTCCATTTCCCCCAAATTTCCTCTCAGCCACGCCAACTGCTCTGGATGCTGCAATAAAGCCAACATACCATTGCCAATCAAATTCACCGTTGTCTCATGACCAGTTACCAAAAGCAGCGCCACCATGCTGGAAAGCTCCGCCTCACTCAACCGGTCACCAGCCTCTTCTGCCTGCACCAGTGCCGTAATCAAATCATCCTGGGGTGCTTGCTGGCGGGCAGCAAAAAGACCATGCAAATAGCGCACAAATTCCCGGATGTACCGCTTGCGCATGCGAAATGTAAGGTTGCGGCTGCCGGGTGAAATGATGGCCTGTGACCATTGGGCAACTTGTGTCTGATCTTCCGGGGGAATGCCCAGCATGTCGCAAATGACGCGCACAGGCAGCGGCAGGGCAAAGTCGGCAATCAGGTCAAACGGGTCATTTTTTACGGCCGTATCCAACAACTGCTCCGCCACAGCCTGAATACGCGGGGCACTATCCGCCACCCGGCGCGGCGTAAACGCCTGATTAACCAGACTGCGCAGGCGGGTATGGTCTGGCGGATCAGAAAAAAGCATATTTTTGTTAATACTGTCGCGAATGTGTTTGGGGTCTGCCGTGCTGGCGGCATCGGGGCGGGCATGGCGCACATCCTTCACAAAATGGTCATTGTCTTTGAGAATCGTCACCACATCGTGATAACGGGTGACGTACCAAATTGTGTCACCGGATGGGGCGCGGTGCGGGTAGACGGGATGGCTGCGCCGCATGGCCGCAAACGTAGGGAAAGGGTTGCGTTTGAATTTGGGACTAAACAGGTCGTATGATGGCATTTGCACACTTCATCATTTATGCTTGAATCTAGTAACCCTACAGTTTTAAGTAGGACGCAGATTAACGCGGATAAACGCAGATTTTTGGGCTAATTTATCCGTGTTTTCTGTGTGAATCCGTGTCCAATCCACTTTTGTGAGCAAAGTGTTTTAAGTAGGACGCAGATTAACGCGGATAAACGCAGATTTTTGGGCTAATTTATCCGTGTTTTCTGTGTGAATCCGTGTCCAATCCACTTTTGTGAGCAAAGTGTAGGTCAGTTGGGCTTGAATCAAATGGATTGAACACAAACTCATGCAGAAAATAGAGATAAACAGGGAGGCAGTAGGGTATGGCAAAATTTAAGAGGGGGCAAGGGAAACGGCCGTCTATGGCGGCAGGGTACGGCATTCAACAAACAGAAGAAGGGCTGCTGCCCTGGACATGGCTCAGCGAAAGGATGGCCGCGTCTCGCAGTTACTGGCTGGCGACCGTTCAGCCAACCGGCAAACCGCACGCCGCACCCATCTGGGGCATATGGCTGGATGAACAATTTTACTTTGGCACAGACCGGCATTCCCGCAAGGGCAAAAATCTGGCCGCCAACCCGCAGGCTGTGGTGCATTTGGAAAGTGGAGATGAGGTTGTCATTTTAGAGGGGTATGTGGAAGAGGTACCAGATTCGCCGCTGCATGACCGGTATACGGCCGTTTACGAAGCCAAATATCACTTTCGCCCAGGGCCGCCAAACGAAACGGCCGTTACCTACCGCTTGGTACCCACAGCCGCCTTTGCCTGGCTGGAAAGCGACTTCCCCAACACAGCCACCCGTTGGGAATGGCGCAGCTAATTTCCCAACTCTCTACGACAGCCAGCGCTTGCGCCGCTTGTAGTGCTTCACATCCCGGTAACTTTTGCGCGTCCCCACTTCGTTTAAGCCCAAATAAAATTCGCGCACGTCGGCGTTGTCTTTCAATTGGGCAGGCTCTCCCGTTAAAACGATACGGCCGTTTTCCATAATATACGCATAATCCGCCACATCCAGCGCAATACGGGCGTTTTGCTCCACCAGCAAAATAGTCGTTCCCTGCTCCTTGTTGATGCGCTCAATAATGTAAAAAATTTCCCGCACCAGCAATGGCGCCAGCCCCAACGACGGCTCATCCAGCATCATCAATTTCGGCCGTGCCATCAACGCCCGGCCAATCGCCAACATCTGCTGCTCACCCCCAGAGAGATACCCCGCCACCTGCCGCCGCCGTTCTTTCAGCCGTGGAAAATAGTCATAAACCATCTCCATGTCCTGACGAACGTGGCTTCTGTCACGGCGGGTATAGCTGCCCGCAATCAAATTCTGCTCCACATCCAAATGCTCAAAAACCCGGCGGCCTTCCATCACCTGAAAAATCCCCCGCCGCACCACATCAGATGCATCCAGCTCATGAATCTTCTCGCCCTCAAAGACAATTTCACCATCTGTCACTTCGCCATCTTCCGGTTTCAGCAAACCGGATATTGCTTTGAGCGTGGTGGACTTGCCCGCCCCGTTGGAGCCAAGCAAAGCCACAATTTTGCCAGACGGCACTTCCAGCGACATGCCTTTCAGCACCAAAATGACATCGTTGTAAATAACTTCCACATTATTGAGGGCTAGCATAAACAGCCTCCAGATTCAAAAAACAGAAGGAGTTATTGGTTATTTGTTATTTGAAGCATATTCCCCAATAACAAATAACCAATAACCATCAAACCACTTTACTTAACTAATTGCCTGCTGAAATGTAGTCAGAGATTTTCACAAATTCGCCGCCTTGCACCTGATACAACTGCAATGCCTTGCTGCCTGCATGGTCTGTTGCGGTGAAGGTAAGCGGGGTGGTGACGCCGCCCGTGCTGTAGTTGCTAAAGGTCTCCAGCGCTGCCCGAATGTTGGGGCCTGTCACCTCATTGCCATCGGCCACGACTTTGCGAATGCCATCTACCATTGCCCGCATGGTTGTCCAGCCTTGCACGTAGTGAACGCCTTTTTCTTCCAAGTTAATGCCATTGGCTTCTGCCCACGGCCGTATCTCATTTTCAATTAAATCGGCGCCACTGCCAGGGAAAGCAAACGGGCTGGCCGCAATCACACCTTCCGCGGCATCTCCGGCCAGACTGACAAACAATTCATCAGAACACCAGTTGAGGCAGACAATTTGCATGTCCAAACCCAATCTTTTTACATCCTTAGCCAGTGTTGAAGCCGGGGACGACACATTTTGGATGATGATGTATTGCGTGCCGGCATCCTGCGCCTGAGTCAACTGTGCGGTGAAGTCTGTTGCGCCGCCCGGCATAGGAATGGCAATCACCGACATGCCATTGGCTTCTGCCCATGCTTTGGCATCCTCTACGGGTGACTGACCAAACGGGCTGTCATGGTGGAAAATAGCGACGTTGGTTGCCCCGTTTTCCTTGGCATATTGCAGGGCAATGATGGCCTGGTCGGAGTAGGTTGTGCCTACCAGGAAGTTGTAGGGCGCTTCGTCCGGGCTGGCCAATGCCGCAGAGTAGGACGCAGACATGAAGGGGATTTCATCGGCTGCAATTTTGGTGCGCAAGGCTTCGGTATCACCTGTGCCCCAACCCTGGAAGGCGACAACACCCTGGCCAATGTACTGGCTGTAGAGCTGTTCGGCCTGGTCTACGGCGTAGGCATAGTCGGCGGACATAAATTCGATTTGACGGCCGTCTACACCACCATTTTCGTTGACAAATTTGACGTAGTCACGAATACCATCGGCGTAAGGCGTTCCTACGTCAGATGTTGGCCCCGTCAGGTCGTGGATGCCGCCAATTTTAATGGCTTCACCCCCGCCGCCGCCGCCACATGCCGCCAGGAATACGGCCGTTACCAGCAGCGCCACCAACACAACCAACCGTTTTGAAACATTGTTTTTCATTTCTTCCTCCTTAGGAGATATTGGGGAAACGGATACTAAGAATGAAGATGATTAGGGATTTGGGATTGGGGATTGAGGACTGAAGATTATACCAATCTCTAATCCCCAATCTCCGATTCCTCCGTCACCTGTCCTCATTCCTTAATAACTAAACGGCCATAATCGGAAATAATCCTTAATGTCGCGCCAAATTTTGGCCAACCCTTCCGGCTCCAGCACCAAGAAGAGAATAATTGTTATGCCAAAAACAGCCTTGCGAATAAATGGAATCAAGGCATCAATTTGAGGGATGACCCCATGAAAGGCGCTGCCAATATTGGTTAAAATGGCGGGCAGCAGCGTCATAAAAATTGCGCCATAGATTGAACCGGAAACAGAACCCAGTCCGCCAATGATGATGATGGCCAGATAAGTAATGGATGTTTCAATGGTAAAGCGCTCAAAGCTGACAATGGTTCGGTACTGTGCCAGCAGTGCCCCCGCCAGCCCGACAAAGAATGATGACGTGGCAAAAGCCAGCAGCTTGTAACGAAAGACATTAACGCCCATCACTTCTGCCGCTATGTCCTGGTCGCGGATGGCGATGAAGGCACGGCCGACTTTGGTGCGGAACAGGTTGACCGTAAACATGACTGTGCCAACCAACAAAACAAGCCCCAGCCAGTAAAAGTTAAAATCCCGACTCAAGTTGATGCCAAATAACTTTGGCGGGTCAATGACCAGCGCTTCTACGCCCCCGGTCAATGGGGAACGAATAATCGCCCATTCGATGATTTGTTGGGCGGCCAGGGTGGCAATGGCCAGGTACAGCCCTTTTAGCCGCAAAGATGGCAGGCCAAAAATACCGCCGACAACGGCCGTAATCACACAAGCCACGATCACACTCAACCACCAGGGCATCCCAAAATTCAACACCAGCAGCGCAGAGCCATAAGCCCCAATCGCCATAAAGCCCCCCTGCCCCAGACTAATCTGCCCGGTAAACCCGGTCAGAATATTCAGCCCAATCGCCCCAATAGAAGCAATCAACACCTGGTTAGCCAGCGTCAGATAATAGTTATTTGCCAAAAAGGGAAAGACTAATGCCGCCACAAACACCACAATAATGCGCAGCCGCATCAACGGCGTTGGCCGCAAAGCCATATCTGCCTGGTACGTACTGTGAAAAACACCCGATTCCATAGTAATTTTTCCTGATTACAGAATGATCGAAGATTGGTAATTAAAGAAGGCTAGTACTTAGTCACATGTGAAATGAGGGATTAGATTGGTTCAATCTCGGAGATTGAACCAATCTTTGTATCCATCAAAGAACACTTGACTGAGTACCAGGCTTTAATGATTAATCATCAATCATTATTCCTAGACACGCTCAATCCTGACTTCACCAAACAAACCATACGGCTTCACCATTAAAATGAGAATGAGCACGATAAAGGGGACAACAGCACTCAGTCCCAATTCGGGCGGGGTATAACCGGCCGTAAATGTTTCCAGCAAACCAATGATGATGCCGCCAACAATCGCCCCGGGAATGGAGTCCAGTCCGCCTAAAATGACAACCGGAAAAACGCGCAGGCCAATACCGGCAACGGCCGCACCGTTCAACTCCACAATATTGGCCACAATAATGCCGGCAATCGCCGCCACCACCGCCGCAATCGACCAGGCAATGGCAAAAATTTTCTTGACGCTAATGCCCATACTCAACGCCGCCTGCTGGTCATCGGCCGTTGCCCGCATGGCAATCCCCTCCTTAGAATAGCGAAAGAAAAGGATAAACGCCGCCAGCAGAACAGAAACAACGCCCAGCGCAATAAACCGGTCAACAGAAATGAGCGCGCCGCCGATGTTGACAGGGGTACGGGGCAAAAAAGAGGGGAATGCGCGCCCTGTTGTGCCCCAAATGGCATTGACAATGGATTTCAGCAAACTGGACAGCCCAATGGTCACCATAATCACGGAAATAATGGGCTCACCAATAAGCGGGCGCAGCACCAGCCTTTCTACAACAATACCCAGGAATACGGCCGTTACCAGCGTCAGCAGCACCCCCACCGTCCAGGGCAGCCCCAACTGCACAATAAAGCCATAGGTCAAATAAGCCCCCACCAACAAAAAATCACCCTGCGCAAAATTAATCACATCACTGGCTTTATAAATCAGCACAAAGCCCAGCCCCACCAGCGCAAAAATCGCACCATTTGTCAACCCGGTAAACAGTAATTGCAAAAACTTTTCCATAACACACTTTCCCGTATATCGTCGTCTGCTTACGGTTTATGGCTTACAAATTAAACCCGGCCATTTAGCGACTCAATCTTAAGCCGCGTATTCAACACCGCGGTACGGCCGTCCTGGTATGTAATCGTCGTCTCCACATCCAAATGATCACTCTGGCTGTACAGCGCAGAAATAATGTCATCATAACGCTGAGCTACAAAGCGGCGGCGCACCTTCCGCGTCCGCGTCAGCTCCGCATCATCTGCATCCAGCTCCTTATGCAGCAGCAAAAAACGTCGAATCCGCGCCGCCTCCGGCAAATCGGCATTGGCCGCCTCAACCTGTTTGCGCACCAGCGCATACACCTCCGGCTTTTGCGCCAAATCGGTATATGTGGTGTAAGCAATCTGGCGACTCTCTGCCCATTTGCCTGTGTTCTCCATGTCGATGTTGATCATCGCCGTCACAAATGGCCAATCACCACCAAAGACAACAGCCTCCTTCACATACGGGCTAAATTTCAGCTTGTTTTCAATAAACTGCGGGCTAAATTTTGTGCCGTCATGCAGCGTCATCACATCCTTTGCCCGGTCAATCACAATCAAGTGCCCATCTTCATCAAAGTAACCGGCATCACCGGAATGAAGCCAGCCATCTTCCAGCGTTTCGGCCGTTGCTTCAGGATTGTTGTAATACCCCAGAAAAATGGCGTCGGACTTCAGCAAAATCTCCCCATTCTCCGCAATCTTCACCTGCGTCCCCGGAACCGGCGTTCCCACCGTTTGGAACTTAATATCCCCATCCCGATGCAGCACGCTAATCCCGCTGGCCTCTGTTTGCCCATAAATCTGCTTCAAATTCACACCCAACGCATGGAAAAACCGGAACACATCTGGCCCCAAAGCCGCCCCGCCTGTATACGCCCGTTTCAAATGGCGCAAACCCAAATGATCTTTAATGGCCTGAAATACCAGCCAATCCGCCAAAAAATATTTCACCCGCATCCCAAAAGACGGCGTTTCTTTACGAAAACGCATATCCGCCATCTCGTAACCAATTTTCATCGCCCAGTTATAAACGGCCTTCTTCAGCCGGCTGCTGTCCTCCATCTTAACCAGCACCTGACTGACCAGATTCTCCCAAATACGCGGCGGGCTAAACATAGATTGCGGCCCAATTTCACGCACATTCGCCAGCGCCGTCTCCGGCTCTTCAGGGAAATTCAACGTGAACCCTTTTTGCAAGCTGCACGCAAACGACATCATCTGCTCACCAATCCAGGCCATTGGCAAAAAGCTCACAAACCGGTCATCCGGCCCCAGCGGATCCAGTTCCATCAATGCTTTGCCCATAGTGATTAAGTTTTTATGCGAAATCATCGCCAGCTTTGGATTCCCCGTTGTCCCAGAGGTAGTAGACAAAATGGCAATATCTTCTCCTCTTCCCTTTGCCACACTTTCTTCAAACCAACCCGGGTTTTTTTGCTCAAATTCCTGCCCCATCTTTTCCACATCCGGGAAAAAGAGCAGAAATTCTTCCGTGTAGTTCCGCAGCCCTTTCGGGTCATAGTAAATAACGTACTCCACCCCTTCCAGCTCATCCCACATTTCCAGAATCTTGTCCACCTGCTCCTGATCTTCCACCACAATAAATTTGACCTGGGCATAGGTGATGATGTAAACCATCTCTTTAACCACAGCATCCTGGTAAATGCCGATGCTTTTTGCACCAGCCGCCTGTGCCGCCAGCTCGGAATAAATCCATTCAGGACGGTTATCACCAATAATGGCAACAGTGTCTTCTGGCGTAAGGCCTAAATGCACCAATCCCTGGCAAAACCAACGGACATGCTGCAAATATTCTCGCCATGTAATGGACTGCCAGATGCCATAATCCTTTTCTCGAAGGGCTGGCCTGTCACCAAACTCTTTTACTCGTTCAATTAGTAGTTGTGGAAATGTCTCGCCCATCGTTTCACAAACCCAAATTTCACTCACTCTCTCGCGTTAAAAATATTTGTCTTCACCCAGATAAGCGGCTATCACTTGCGGGTTTTGCTGTACTTCGTCGGGTGTGCCATCGCCAATGACTGCGCCAAATTCCAGCACCACCACGTGATCGGAAATGTCCATCACCACACCCATGTCATGTTCGATGATGATGATGGTAACGCCGTGTTCTTCGTTAATGTCCAGAATAAAGCGGGCCATGTCTTCTTTTTCTTCCGCGTTCATACCGGCCATTGGCTCATCCAAAATGAGAATGCTGGGTTGTATGGCCAAAGCACGGCCGAGTTCCACACGTTTTTGCAGCCCATAGGAAAGCGTCCCCACTTTTTGCTTGCGGATGGCCTCAATCTCCAGCAAATCGATGATGTCTTCCAAAAATTTGCGGTTTTCTATTTCTTCTTGCTGGGCTTTGCCCCAATATATGCCGCCGGTAAACAGATTGGTTTTCAGGTGTACATGCCGCCCCAGCATCAAGTTGTCCAACACGGTCATGTGCTTGAACAGTTCAATGTTTTGAAAGGAGCGGGCAATACCTAGTTTGGCAATCTGGTATGGTTTAAGGTTTGTGAGGGTGTGTTCTTTGCCGTTGTAAAAGCGAATTGTGCCTTCCTGGGGATGGTAAAGGCCGCTAATGCAGTTGAGCAGGCTGGTTTTGCCTGCCCCATTGGGGCCAATGATGGCCGCTATTTCGCTTTGCTGAATTTGAAGGGAAACGCCCCGTAGTGCGCGAACCCCACCGAAGGACAGGGAAACATTGTCTACAACGAGCTGTGTTTCGCCGGGTTTTAAGGGGCTGCTGTTCAGGACGTGGGAAAATCCGCGCGCCATACTTCTTCTCCCAAAATGTAGATTGATGATTAATGTGGGTTGCAGGTTTGTGAGCTGCCAAGATGTGTGTGTGTATTGGGAAGGAGTATAGATGGCGGGGCGTTAACGAACTGTTTACACGGCCGTTAACGTGATAAAGAATAATGGATTAAAAACAGACGCTTTTACTATACGTAACCCGAAGCCCGTATCCCG
>CAZRIB010000071.1:0-9188 GCA_964600035.1 uncultured Ardenticatenaceae bacterium
TTCATCATGACTTTTCAACGGCCGTTTTCGGCAAGCCATACAAAAACCAATACGGCTCCTGCGGATAAGCAGGCTGCCAAACAGGCTCCCAAATAAATTCACCCGGCTGCCAAATAGCATGCAACAGTTTGTCGAACTGCGCCATCTCGTCTGTGGCCGACGGATCCAATCGAAATGGCTTTTGCGACAATTTGTCAACCAATGCCGCAATCACCACACGTGTGTCTACAATGCGCTGGTAATACGCCCCATTACCGGCAGCCTGCGTCTTGATATAGCGCAAATAACTGCACCACTCGCTCAGGCGGTCATGCAGCTCTTCAGTCGCCCGTACCTCAAAACGCACAATCCGTTCCTTCAATGCGTCGTCAAACTGCTGTACACCTCGCTTGATTTGCTGCTGAAGGCCAAGCGGGAGATCATTGTAAATGGCCTGTAAGCGATGAAGCCGCATCAAACAGCCGCCTATGGTCAATTTGGGCATGTTGGGTTGGGGCAATGTCCAATGGGTGGCACGGCTGTCCAGATAATCTGGCATGTTGGCAACCATTTCCTTCAGTATGGCTGTGTCTTTTTCTACAAGCTGGAGATTGTTCATTTTCCACTACCCCTTTCAGGCTTGTGCAAGCCTGTACTCAATAATGGTTATCAGGCAGCGGTGCAATGGTGGTATGTTTGCTTGCATTGTAAAGAGTATGAAACGGCTTCGTCAAGATGAGAAAGCTCATGTGTGGGTTTGTGGATTTTCAATTGGCAAATTGGCCGGTTTGGCGTGTATCAGGAAACGGCCGCACCCTTGGGACGGCCGTAAAGCCACCAATATGCCTCAGCCGGGTAAGCAGGCTGCCACTGTTCATCCCACACAAACACGCCCGGCTCCCAGCGCACCCGCAAATAGGCATCAATTTGGTCAATTCTGGGCAAAACGGCCGTGTCTAGCTGGTAAGGCGGCTGCTGCAAGTAGTCTGTCAACGCCGCCAACATCACCCGGGCTTCCACCGCAGTGGCATAGCTGCTCACATTCAGGTGGTAATCCTTCTGCAAATCATCCAGATAGGCACGCCACTGGCGCAGCCGGGCATCTATTTCTTGATGGGCACGTTTTTCCAGACGAACGACACGCTCAGAAACGGCCATGTTAAAAACCGTCACCGCCTCTGCTACCTGCATCTGTTCTTCAGCAGAAAGCAGCCCCTTCAAAGCCAGCAGCCGGTGCTGCCGCATCAAATACCCGCCCAGTGTCAAGCGCGGCGACGACAGGGCTGCCATCGGCCAAAACAAGACATCTGAATCCAGGTACACACCCATTTCAGTGGCCATTGCGGCCAAAATCGTGACATCTTGCTGCAATTTACCGACATTATGAGACATAGCACAACCTCCAATGGTGAATACGGCCGTTACGATATAATAAGAGCGCAAATTCATTTGGGCAAACGCCCACAAAGGGAAACTTTTATGTCTTCAATAAGACGCGCCACCTTACTCCGGCTGGCTTCTGCCGCTTACGAAATGGATTTAGAAGTAATGAACGGCATTGTTCAGCAAGATGAAAACGGCCGTTGGCACATTGGTGAACACGACTTAACTGCCTGGCTAACCGCCCATCAGGGAGAAGAACTCGTGCTGGTTTTGGGTTCACTGGCTGATGAGCGGCCTGTACAAACACGCACATGCCGCACATGCGGCCGTGACTACACAGAGCTGGAATGTCCTCACTGCCGTGCCAATCGCATTCGGCTGCGTGGGAAAGCGTAAGAAAAAGAAGATTGGTTCAATCTTGGAGATTAAACCAATCTAGAGCTTACAAACAACAAACTGTTTATGTCAAACAAAAGCGAGTACACAATGAAAAAAAGACCCATTCTGTTAATAATTCTTGTTTTAATGGTGTGGCTAACGCCAACTGCGTTTGCCCAAAATCCACCCGTTATTTCCTCCTTAATTGTTGAATTATGGCCGGACTATGACCGTGCCAGTGTGCTGGTGCTGGTCACTGGCACAGTGGCGGGTGTTCCGGCAGATTTAACCATTCCCCTGCCCGCCAATGCCGATTTGAACGTGGTAGCCCGTGTTACGTCTGACGGCAACATGATTGATGATATTGTTGTTGACAGCAGTGTTCCTGGTCAAATTTCGTTTACAAGCCCGGAGCAGGTTTTTCGGGTGGAGTATTATGTACCCTACGAGCTAAGTGGCACGGAGCGATCATTTACGTTTGAGTGGACGTCTCCCTTTGATGTCACCAAAATGGATGTGGCTGTGCAGCAGCCAACGGGTACGGCCGTTATGACGTTGGAACCGGCTGCCGAAAATTTTGGCATTAGTGATTCTGATGGATTTACTTATTATGTGATGCCCTCCCAGGCTGTTGCTGCTGGTGAGACCTACTCCCTAAATATTTCCTATGACAATCCCACCGGTCAGCTTTCCATTGATAATTTACCCACACCTATTGACTCTGGCAGTAACACCACGGCAGATACGGCCGTTGCCCCTGCACCCGCTCCTGCCGCCACCAGCACTTCATTTGATTGGGCCGCCAACTTGCCCTGGATTTTGGGCGGCGCGGGTTTACTGCTTATAATCGCCGGGCTAATTTGGCAGTTTACCGGCAGCCGTCGTCAATCTCCACCACCAGCCAAACGTTCAACAAAAGGGAACACTACCAAAGCAAAAAGTACCCGAACTGCAAAACCCAAGAAAAAGGCGGCTCGCTTTTGTCGTGAATGTGGGGCATCGTTAGGGCCACATGACAAATTCTGCCGTGAATGCGGAACGGCCGTAAAACACACTGGCTAACCAAGCCTGTAACAAACAATAGACAATCACCCAAGAGTCCACTGAGAAAAAACACAGATTAACACTGATTCTCAGGGTTGTATCAACGCACTAAAGTCACCCATCATTCAGGGATAAACAACAAAAAAGCCTGGTCACATTTATTCATGACCAGGCTTTTTATTTTCTACTACTACTACTCAGTCAAGTGTTCTTTGATGGATACAAAGATTGGTTCAATCTCGGAGATTGAACCAATCTAATCCCTCATTTCACATGTGACTGAGTACTACGTTCCAAACCGCCAAACAATTGACGGATGGGCGTTCACAAACTCTTATTCACCTTCACCGCCGCCAAAGATATAGGCCAAAATGTCAGCCATATCCTGCGGATTATCACCCATGCGCAGCGGGAAGTTTTGCGGCATTACGTTCGCTGCAAATCCATCCACAATGTAATCATTCGGATGCAGAATGGAATTATAAACGTATTGTTCGGCAGTAATACCAGCTACATCACGAGGAGCGTTCTCAGCAATTTGCCCAACCCAGGGGCCAGCACCAGCCCAATCTGAGGCAGCAAAATTACCATGGCAGCCGCCACAACCGTATGTCACAGCAAACAAATTGGCGCCATTCGCTGCATCACCTTCTGGGAACTCAGCCAGGAAATCATCCACAGAGTCCGGCCAGGCATAAGCTGGTTCTTGCGGCGCGCTGCATAACTCTTCTGTTTCCCAATTCATCACAAAGTCAGCAATGTTCTTAATCTGGTCAGCACGCAGAGGGCCACCATAGTCACTCGACCAGGCAACCATCCGGGACCCGGCTCGCCCTGCTGAAATTGTGCGAATAAAGAATTGCTCTTTTGACCCCTCCCAAGAAAGGGCTTGCATCCGTTGGGTGACATCACCACATTGGACAGGGGCATAGTTCAAAGGCAAACCAGCGCAGCCAATTTGGTTGCCGGCGGCATCGTAGCATGTTTCCGTTTTGCCCTCTACCCCGTGGCAGGTGGCGCAGTTCGCTTGAAACAGTTTGGCCCCTGTTTCAATTGAGCGTGCTTCGGCAGCGGCCGTGAAGGCTTCAAGGCGTTCTGGTTCGCGTAAAGCTGCATAACCAAAAATGGTCATGGTCAGCATAAAGGCTATTGTTCCAATTACGATTTTTACTTGCATTCGCGATTCATCCTCTTCCAGTGTCAGGGTAATCAGGAACGGCCGTTATATCTAGTAACGGCCGTTACCTACACCAATCACCAGTTAGCAATTCTTATTGAAGAACCGGCATTCCTCTTCATAATTCGAGTCCGCATGGCGATAACTCGTCCACTTAGACTGAATCATCAGCTCATCCGGATTATCAGGATTCGGCACCTCATGAATCAAAGTCAACGAAAGCAGCCCATCCTGAACCTCCTCAACACGCAGCTCCGTATACGGGTCAGGCATCACAGAACCAGCGAAGAAATTACTATAACGCTTCTCACCATTAGAAAGCGTCTCCACCTTACAGGTATCCAGCGTATAACTGCCAATTTTCGTACCCGGATTCAGTGTACAGCTGTGCAAATACATCTGCTCAGCATACACATCCAAAGCATGTGTCAACTCAGGGCTGCCTTCAATCACTTGTCCAGGGAAGTACGTTTTACCAGGCTGCCATTCATCAAACGGCACACCCAACATCGCACTTACACCTTCCTCAGGCAGCAGTTTCGTATTCACTTCCTGCTCCGGTGAACTCTCCACACGGAACTCAGGCGAACCCATCCAGTTAGAAAGCAGCATAAACGCCATAAACAAGAAAGCAACACTTAGCCCAACCCGGCGGTCAGCATAACGGCGGCTCTTACCAACCTCAAAATAAGGCATCACAATAAACGCCACCAACAAAAGCGGAATAAAGCCAACAACCAACGTCTTGTCAGCCAGCTTCAACCAACCCTGCGACCAGGACAAATACCAGGGCGCAACCACATGCAGCGGCGTCACCACAGGATCAGCATGATGCTCCAACGGTGCATCCCAGAACCACAAAGAGCCAGCAACCAGGAACAACGTCATCAAAGCTGACCACATCAATTCATTCGTCAAAATATCGGGGATAAAGTAAGTGCGTTCATTCTTTGGTACGCGTTTTGCCGTATCCTCACCAATTTCTTCCCGTCCTGGCGGCAGCGAAATACCATGCAAAACTACCTTGTAATAGTGAACAAAGAAGAAAATAGCCAGCAGCAAAGGCATCAACAAAACATGCAGCAAATACCACCGCAAAAGACCACCCGCCCCTAATGTCGGTGCGCCTTGCAAAATCAACAGCACATTTTGATTAAATGCCGCCCCATCCAAACCTGGAATTGGCGGTGCAGGTGCCGCTTCAGCACCACTCAAAAACACCGTCAAAGCCCAATATGACAACTGGTCCCACGGCAGCAAGTAACCGCTAAAACTCAGCATCAATGTTAAAACCAAAAGCAGCATACCCGTTACCCAGGTAAACTGCCGCGGTTTCTTGTAGCTTCCTGTTATAAACGTTCGCAGCATATGCATCGCCACTACCAGCACCATCACCTCTGCACCCAGGCGATGCATGTTGCGGAACAATTGTCCTAGCGGCACATTGCTCAAAATATTCCACATATTGGAATAAGCGACCAATGGGCTAGGTGTATAGAAAACCATCAAAATAATACCGGTGATGGTTTCCCACACAAACATAAATGTAGAAAGCCAACCCAAACGAAATGTGGGATAAATATGCGTAACTTCCGTATGATAAAAACTTGGCCGGATGTGCAGCCAAAAACTATCAGCATGCGGGCGCAAGCGTGGATTTGGACGGCGTGGTTCATCACCACGAAGTGCAGAACGAATATCACTGATATTCATACCTGCTGTCATCCGTTCCACGACCTCATCAGCTTTGGCAACAATTGCCTGCTTGAGCCCCATTTCCCGGATTTGATCAACAAATGTTGTCATTCTCAAACTCCTCGTTCTTCACAGCGTGTGCCTAATTTCCGCAGTTCAATCTTATGGGCAGTTTCCTACAAAACTGCACAACAATGGTTGTGACGGCCCCATCTTGCGAGAACCGGTATCGACACTGACAAATTGTGCATTATCAGGAATCGGAACCGCTCCATAAAAGTCATCCACCACTGGCGATTCAGCTCCATCGATTGGGTTTTTGTCTGCGTCTAAAAACTCCACCTTGAAGCGGTCTAATGTACGGGGGGCTGGGGACTCGATTCGACGGCCGTCCAAACGATATTTGGAACCATGACACGGACACTCAAACCGATTGTTGGCCGGTGTCCAGGCATAAATGCAACCCAAATGTGTACACACTTTGTAAATTGCAGCCACACCTTTAATATCTTCGTTCTCATCTTGTGCCCGATACATCCTATCGTTGGCCTGGGTGGTATCTAAGTTAACCAACCAAAAACGACCTTCAGGCACGTTTACCGGTTCATCATTTACACCTGGAATTTTATCAATGGGCAAAGTGAATTTACCGCCAAATTCACCTTCGCGGAATCTAGGCAGCAAGAACCACACCAATAATCCGGCGGTTTGTGCCCCAAACAGGGCAATGGATGCTCCCCAGATATAAAACAAAAATTCACGCCTGGTAATGCCGCCAGTTCCGACAGCATCGGCCTTTACCGCTGCGTTTGCCATATGGCACCTCTCCTACTTTGTCTCCAGTTTTTATTTCCAAAAATTTCTTTGTGGAAATTTTGCGAGTATTGACTCAATGACAAATTGGTAACAACAGCATGTGTGCATTTTGTCACAAACCGGATTATAGCAAATAGACTATTTGTTACAAAGCTAAACGAACCCGACAAATGCTGCTGTCTCCCCTGCAATGAAAAATGGGCGCTGAGGGACTCGAACCCCCGACCTCTTCGGTGTAAACGAAGCGCTCTAACCAACTGAGCTAAGCACCCAAGCGGCTAAATTATAACCATTTCATGAGAAGTTGCCACAATTTTACCTGCGATTGTCGTTTTTTCAGGTGTTTTAAGTGGCTTGCATTGGCGCACACGAAAAAGATTTCGCAGCTGTAATGCCCTGCGGCAATTCCCGTCTTAAATTCGTGGTAATTCTATTTTTTGCTGGTTTTGGTATTTGCCTTTGCGATCTGCATAGGACACGCTGCAAATTTCATCGGACTCAAAAAACAGAACTTGGGCAATGCCTTCGTTGGCATATACTCTGGCTGGTAATGGTGTGGTGTTGGAAATTTCCAGGGTGACGTAGCCTTCCCATTCCGGCTCGAACGGAGTAACGTTGACGATGAGACCACATCGTGCATAGGTGGATTTGCCTACGCATACGGTAAGGATGCTGCGCGGAATGCGGAAATACTCAACAGTCTGTGCTAATACAAAGGAGTTGGGTGGGATGACGCAAACATCGCCTTTGTAATCTATGAAGGATTTGGGGTTGAAGTTTTTGGGATCGACAACGGCCGAATGCACGTTTGTGAATATTTTGAATTCATCTGATACACGAATGTCGTATCCATATGAAGATAATCCGTATGAGATGACACCTTCTCGAACCTGACCGTCCACAAAGGGTTCGATCATGCCCTGTTCCACTGCCATTCGGCGAATCCATTTGTCTGATTTTATTGCCATTTTGTCGTTCCTGTTTTTCGTTACTCCGGTTTGGATAAGCTCAACTGTTACATGACTTCTGGGGCGCTCATGCCCATGAGGTTGAGTACGTGGGCGAAAAGGGTTTTGGCGGCCTGGTAGAAGCGCAGACGGGCCACGGCCGTTTCCCGGGGCACATCACTATGCAGCACACGGCAAGTTTCATACGTGGGGTGGAAAACAGACGCCAATTCATAGGCATAGAAGGCAATGTGATGAGGTTCGGCCGTTGTCACCATCAGCTCCAGCACCTGAGGTAATTCCAATGCCTTGCGCAAGAACTTCAACTCATTTTCATGCGTCAAAAGGCTCAAATCCGCCGATTCAGCCTCATCTAACGAATAACCCGCCTCTTCCCACTTGCGCAAAATACCGGCGCAGCGCACATGGGCATTTTGAATGTAGTAGACCGGGTTTTTGTCTGATTGTTCCACGGCCAAATCCATATCAAAGTCAATGGGGCTGTTACCTGACCGGGAAATCATAAAGTAGCGAATGGGGTCTGCACCCACTTCCTCAATTAATTCATCCAGAGTGACAAATTCACCGGCGCGAGTACTCATTTTCACCAGTTCACCATGGCGGTAAAGGTAAACAATTTGGTGAAGCACAGTCTTAACAAAGTCGGTGCTGTAACCGAGTGCTTCCACACCCATCAAAACTTGGGGTGCAGTGGCATGATGGTCTGGGCCAAAAATGTCGATAACGAGGTCGAAGCCGCGCTGTTTTTTGTGGTAGTGATAGGCAATGTCGGGCATGCGGTAGGTTGGTTCACCAGTGGATTTGACCAGCACGCGGTCTTTGTCGTCGCCAAAGGCTGTTGTGCGGAACCATTGGGCGTTGTCTTTTTCGTAGACGTAACCTTTTTGGCGCAGGGTTTCCAGGGCTTCCCAAACACGGCCGCTTTCATACAAACTTTGTTCGCGGTAGTAAACGTCGAAGACGATGTTGATGTTTTTGAGGCTGGCTTTTTGCATGGCAGAAATGCGGTTTTTGGCGTAATCGCCGAAGGTAACGGCCGTTTCCTCCCGCCATGCGTCGCCGTGTGCTTCCAAAATTTCCCGCGCAATGTCGATAATATAGTCACCCTTGTAGTGGTCTGGGGCAAGCTCTACTTCTTCCCCCAGCAGCTGCAGGTAACGGATGCGCGTGGATTCACCAAGCAGGGTAATTTGCCGGCCAGCGTCGTTGTAGTAATACTCCAGCGTCACGTCATAGCCTGCCTGACGCATAACCCGCGCCAGCGTGTCACCCATAACACCGCCGCGCACACGGCCAATGTGAATGGGGCCTGTCGGGTTGGCGCTGACGCATTCGATTTGTACTTTTTTGCCGTCGCCAATGTGTAAACGGCCGTATTCCCCACCTTCTGCCAAAATACGGGCAACTTCTTGCTGAATCCATTCTGTAGAAAGGCGGAAGTTGATAAACCCTGGCGGCGCCACATCCACACTCTCCAGGTAAGGGGTTGGCGGAAAATGGCTGGCAACAGCCTGGGCAATTTTAATAGGGGCCATGCGTGCCACTTTTGCCAGCTTCATGGCAGTAGGCGTGGCAAAGTCGCCATGTGTGGGGTCTTTTGGCCTTTCGACGGTAATTTCTGGCAGTTCAAAAGCAGGTAAATCACCTGCTGTCTGTGCATTTTGCAGCGCTTTGCTAATTTGAACAGCTAAATCCTGATGTATGATCATTCCCTGTTATCCTTGGGGTTGGTTAAGAGTTAAAGATTA
>CAZRIB010000071.1:9288-12553 GCA_964600035.1 uncultured Ardenticatenaceae bacterium
TCAATCTTTAGTCCTCAATCATTCATAAATTTTTCGCGCGGCATTGTAGCATGGTTAAGAGTGGGCTACAAACGAGAAACGGCCGTTTTCCGGGTCACTGCCAACGTGTTATCATCTCCGCCATACAACCAGCACACAAGGAGACAACATCATGAAACAGCTACGTCTATTTGCTTTGGTAATAATTGGCCTGCTAACTGCCTGTGGAACATCGGCGGAAAAGCCGGGGGCGTTACGGCCGTTTACCAGCCAACTCACCACCCTCACCTTCTCCTACCCGGAAAACTGGGCTGTCTCAGAAAATCCCGACACCCTTCTCATCGCCTCCAATGAAAACGCATTGACTACATTCAACAATACCGACGCCACCATCATCTCCATCACACTGGTTCCGGGTGTCGTACCTGCACCCACCATGCTGACAGAGCTGCTTCAACCGACTGTGCAGTCACTGTTGAATCAGGAAAACGTAAAGGTGCTGGAAGAAGCAGACGTTACGACATTGAATAATCAAATGGCGGGAAGTGTGAAGCTGGAAACAACAGACAGTAATGGGTTGGAAATTGTGGTTCAGGCAGTTTCTGTTGCCGGACCAGACCAGGTAGCTCTCATTACGGCCGTTACCGACAAGAGCCGTTACAACAACGATAAAGAAGCGATTGAAGCCTTTTTGAACAGCATCATTGTTGGGCCGCTGGAGTAAGGGGGATCAACGGCCGTTCACCACCCGGTCATACACCAGGGCTGTTTCTGTTGCGGCCGTTTCCCATGAAAATGTGGCCGCTTGCTGCTGCGACTTTTGCACCAACTCCGCCCGCAGCGGGTCTTGAATCAGCGTGGCAATAATCGAACCAGCCATCTGCCGGGCATCATCCGGGTCAATGGCAAAACCGGCATTACCCACAACCTCCGGCAAAGAGCCGCCCGTTGTCGTCACAACCGGCACACCGCAAGCCATCGCCTCCAACACTGGCAGCCCAAACCCTTCGTGGCGGCTGGGAAAGGCAAACGTCATGGCATTGCGGTAAATGGCAGGCTTGTCGGCCTCATCCACATACCCAATCCAGCGCACATAATCGCCAATACCTAATTTTTGGATATAGCGGTCGTAGTCGGGGTAAATGGCAGAAACGGCCGTTGGCTTCTTCCCCGCCAGCACTAATGGATACTCCTCACCCAACGCCTGCCCCACATAAGAATAAGCCAGCAGCAGCGTGGTAACATTTTTGTGCAGTTCATACCCGCCCAGGTAAAGCACATAAAAATCCGGCAGGTCATACTTCTTCTGCACGGCCATATCCAACAGCAGATCTTCTTTGGGTGTGTATTGCGGGCCAACAGCCAGGTAAATGGCAGAAACCTGTTCTTCGGGGATGGCTAAATGGCGCACAATGTCTGTTTTGCTGGCATGCGAGTCGGTAATAATGTGGTCAGCCCCGCGCGCACTGGCGGCAACAAGGGCATTGTACAGTCTGGCCTTGAACGGCCGTCTATATTCAGGCACAAGCATCGTTGTTAAATCATGCACCGTCACCACCAACGGCACAGGCGACTGCAGCGGCCCGCCAAAATAGGGCACATGGGCAACATCAGCCTGCACGGCAGCGGCAGCCTGTGGAAAACCGCGCTGTTCAAATAAAACTTTGCCCACTTGCCCGGATTGACTCTTCACAGGGAAAACGGACACGCTGGGCGGCACATCGGCAGGCGGTACGGCCGTGTCCGGCACAACCAGCGTAATCTCCAGGTCAGCCACCAGCCGGTTCAGGTAATAGACAAGCTGGCGCGTATAGTATCCACTACCTACAAAAGGCTTGTCCCAAAAATAGCCATTAATTGCTACATGCATATCATCACTTGTCTGGAAAAAGAATCAGGTCTATGAGCAGCTTGCCAATATAGACGATGAGGAAGAAAACGGCCGTTGGCACTTGCCAATACAAAAACCAGCCAGGCGTCCATACGGGCAAAGGCATCACGGCCACCACAAAGGTAACGGCCGCAGCCACCAACACCCGCTCTCCAAAACGCCGCCACTTCCCTTTTTTTGCCATGCTCCCTACTCAAAGCGCAGCGCGTCAATGGGGTGCAATGAAGCCGCCCGTGAAGCGGGATAAATACCAAAGAACAGCCCCACCGCCACCGAGAAACCAACAGCCAGCGACACTGAATCAATGGTTATAGACGTATCCAAATCAGGCACAAAAAAGCGAACGGCCGTTGCGCCAGCAGCCCCCAGCAAAATCCCCAAAAAGCCGCCAACCAAAGCCAACAAAACCGCCTCAGTTAAAAACTGCGCCAAAATATCCCGGTATTTCGCCCCCACCGCCTTGCGCAAACCAATCTCCCGCGTCCGCTCCGTCACACTAACCAGCATAATATTCATAATACCAATCCCCCCCACCAACAGCGAAATGCTGGCAATCGCCCCCAAAAAGAGCGTCAACACCCCCGTGACGGCCCCAAACGCCTGCAAAAAATCCTGCTGTGTCAAAATACGGAAATCATCCGCATCCCGAAAATTGATATTATGAGCAATACGCAGCGCATTACTGCCATCAATAATAATGTCCTCAATCGCAGTCTCATCCACCCCTTGCACCAAAATCACATCAACCAGATACTCCCCCGTCCGCTTGCTGCGATTATCAAACAACCGCTCCTGCGCTGTAGACAGCGGCAAAATAATTGTGTCATCCTGGCTGCCCCCAAACGCGCTGCCTCCCCGGCTTTCCAAAATACCAACAATTCGGAACGTCAACCCATTCACCTTAATATCAGCCCCCAACGGGTCAATATCGTCCGGGAACAACGCCGCTGCCGCGTCTGGCCCAATCAGCGCCACACGCGAACGCAAATGATAAGCCTCTTCAGAAATTTTTTCCCCTCGGGCAACTTCCCAATTGAACAGTTCGACATAATTTGGCGTAGATGCCCGCGCGGTGGTGGTATGGCTGTTACCTGCATATTGCAGCTCTACCGAGTTAATCAGCAATGGCGCAACACCAACAGCCCCCGGCAGCACGGCTGGGTCAGACAAAAGCTCGGCATCTCGCAGTGTCAGTGACGACTCTGTAAGCGGATCGCTTCCTGGCGGACCGGCAAACTCCTCATCCTGCTCCGGCACAATAAAGACCAGGTTAGACCCCAAACCCAAAAATTGATCGGCCACGAAGCGAGTGACACCATCGCCAATAGCCAGCAGCGTAATCACAGCCGCCACGCCTATCATGATGCCCAGCATTGTCAGGGCTGCCCGCAACTT
>CAZRIB010000072.1:0-9473 GCA_964600035.1 uncultured Ardenticatenaceae bacterium
GACGTATGTGGAAGGGGAAACGGCCGTTCTTATTGGACAACAGCTAACAGACACATAACCTGCCTGGTACACGTAACCCGAAGTCCGTATACCGTTTTCCGATGAAGTTACCAGAGGTAGAACACACAGATTACGGATTACGGTTTACTGAATACGGGTACTAGACCCAATCACCCTTTCGCCTGCAAACCATTCGCCAGATAATGACGCAGCACTTCCCGCAGCTTGCGAATATCCAAAGGCTTCGGCAAATAATCATCACAGCCAGCCTCAAGACAACGCTCCCTGTCTCCAACCAACACCTGCGCAGTTGTGGCAATCAAAGGAACAGGAGCCAGCCGTTCATTCGCCTTAAACTTCTCTGCCAACTCCAGGCCATTCATTCCCGGCAAGTTAATATCCAGCAAAATAATATCCGGCGTTGTTTCCTCCAAAATGCGCAAAGCAGTAGGGCCATCTTCCGCTTTTAACAGCTTATGACCTTCCGCTTCCACAATTCGGGAAACCAACAACATATTTACAGAATTATCTTCAACACATAAAACAGTTTTTGCTTCAGCCATGCTAAACACCCTAAAAAGAGATTTTTCCCTTTGGGAGAATACTTTATAAAAATTAAGAACAAGATTTTATCACAATGCCAATCCTTGTAGATGAACAAAAATCATACAGTCACATGACGTCACTCATCACATTCTCGGCCTTTCTTCTGACAAACGTTCTTTCGGCAAACCTGCAGGGCGGGTTTTTGGAACTGTAAAGAAGAATGTCGTTCCTTTGCCCACTTCACTTTCAATCCAGATTTTGCCGCCATGCAGTTCTACCAAATTCTTTGTAATAGGCATACCCAAACCGGTACCGCCCGCAGCCCGATTCAAACCGGAGTCAATTTGCCGGAACTGTTCAAACACCAAATCTCTGTGTTCCGGCTTGATACCAATACCGGTATCTTTAATGGCTACCAATAATTCATCATTCGTCGTCATCGACATGGAAATGGTCACGCTGCCTTTCTCGGTAAATTTGATAGCGTTCCCCACAATGTTCCACATAATTTGGCGCAGACGGGTACGGTCAGCCTCTACTTTATCCACTTCTGGCGAAATGTTGCTAATTAAGGCCAGATTCTTCTCATGGGCTAATGGTTGTGCCGTAGCAATGATGTCTTTTGCCAACTGCGGCATATCCACTTCTTCATAACGCAGTTCCATACGCCCGGCTTCAATCTTGGACATATCCAAAATGTCGCCGATAAGGTTACGCAAGTGGGCGCCACTTTCTCGGATAAGGCGCACATCCTCTTCCATGCGCTCATTTAGTTCACCATCCAACCCCTCCAAAAGCACATCAGCAAAGCCGATGATGGAGTTCAACGGGGTACGCAGTTCGTGGCTCATACTGGCCAGGAATTCGGATTTTAGCTGGTCAACGGTTCTGAGCTTGGTGGCTGTTTCTACTTCTGTAGCGTAGAGCATGGCGTTTTGAACGGCCACCGCAACCTGTGATGCCAGGGTTTTGTGAATGGCGAGCTGTTCTTCTGTAAAGAAGTCAACTTTGTCTGATTGCAGGTCGATAACACCAATCACTCTGTCACCCACGACCATCGGCACGGCCATTTCTGAGCGGGTATTGGGTAAGTGGGGATTGGGCAGGAAGTCTACTGCTTTTCTCACATCGTTTTCGATGAAGCCCTGCCGGGTTCTGGCCGCTCTGGAAACCAAAGAATCGGTGTGGATGTCTATTTGGCGTCCTTCCAGCACCATGAGCTGTCCGACTGCACCGGCACCAGCCCGCAGCACTAATTTGTCATCTTCCAGCAGGTAGATGTGAGCGTGATACAGACCAAAGCTTTGTTTTGTCAGATCTACGACGGTCTTTAGCAGGGTGTCTACTTCCAGAATGGTGGCTGCCGCCGTGGAAACTTGGGCGACTGTTTCCATTTCCTGGGCCAGACGTTCTTGTTCTGAGAGAGCGTCTTGGGTTTGTTCTAGCAGACGGGCTGCTTCAAGCGCTTCGGCGATTTCGTCGGTGATGGCCTGGATAAAGGTGCGTTCGTCTTCGGTTAACGGCCGTTTCTCATCTGCTTTTACCCCAAGGCGGCCAATTTTTTCGCCACGCACAGCCAGAGGGGCCTGGAATAGTTCTTCAGCGTTGTTATCGGAACGGCCGTTTCCATTTTGCAACAACGCCACATTTGGCAGCGGCTGAACCCCATTTTGACTAAACGAATAGCCATGGAGTTGTTTGCGGCTTTTCTTAAACTCCGACCAGCCCTCTCGGCTAAATTGGCGCTGCAACATACTTAATTCGTACAAACGGGCTTCCATTTCCTGGCGCAAATTTGTGGTTTCAATGGCAATGGCAATTTGACCACAAAGCCCTTCCAGCACCAGCTTGTCATCTTCTGTTAACGCACCGGGGCGATCACTTTGTACGTCCAGCACCCCCAAAATACGATCGCCCATTTTAATGGGTACAGCCATTTCGCCTTTGGTGCGTGGCAAAAGCGGGTTTGAGCGCCAATTTTTATCTTTGGAAACATCAGGCCGTAAAATTGTTCGCCCGGTAGCGGCGGCTAAACCGATTAAGCCTACACCCTTTGGCATGGAGTGATTCATCTCCAACATTTGCCGCCCAATTTCTCCATACCCTACAACCAAAGCAGCCGTTTCCAGCGTCGGGTCATAACGTAAAAGTTGGGTGTGGTAGTAACCAAATTGCTCCTGAACTTGGGTCACAACGCGTTCATAAAGTTCGTCCAGCGTTGTTGCCGAAGCAATATCTTGGGCAATTTGGGTGGTCAGGGCGACCTGACGGGAGCGCCGTTCAAGAGAATCCTGAATTTGCTGCTGGAGCTTTACAGGTTCGGTAATGTCGCGGTAAACAGAAACGATGCCTGTGGGGTTGCCATTGTTGTCTTTTAGCAGGGATGCGGAGACAGCGACGATAAATTCACGGCCGTTTCTGGTTCTTTGTGTAGCCCGCTCTGTAAAATACCCCTGCTTTAGCAAGGTTTCTACCATGGAGGCTGGCGTTCTGTTTTCAAAAATTGTATCTGGAATAAAGTCAAACAAGGAACGGCCGAGTACATCATCCGCAGCATACCCATACATTTTTTCTGCTGCCTTGTTCCACGACCTGACAACAAAATCCAGGTCAGTGGAAACGACTGCCTCTGAAATATCTTCAAGCAGCTGCGCCTGGTAATTAATTTGGGCTTCCGCTTCTTTCTGCTCTGTCACATCGCGCAAGAAGGCATTAAACCGGTATCCTTCATCGGTTTGCACCGGAGAGACACTCAATTCGATGGGGAATTCACGGCCGTCTCTGTGAACGGCCGTTAACTCCACACGTCTGTTCATCAATTCATATTCACCACTCTGCAAAAAGCGCGCCATGCCACCCATAATGGCATCCCGATGTTGTGGCGGCAAGATGGTTTCTTCCAGCTTTTTGTGCAAAATTTCATCCCGCTTCCAACCGAACATGCTTTCGGCGCGACGGTTCCAATTAACAATCTCGCCCGCTTCATTCACAGAAATAATTGCATCCAGCGCTGTATCGACAATTTGTTGGTACTCTTCTTCGCGATGCTGAAGTGCCATCTCTGCTTCAAACAAAGACGTCACATCTATAACAACACCCAAAATTTGATTTACTGCACCTGCAGCATCAAAAACAGGATATTTGGTTGTTAAAAAATGGCGAGAATGACCATGTTTGTCTTGAATTGTTTCAAGAGGGAACTGCTTTGCCTGTGCTGTATGTAATACTTCCTGGTCTTGTTCTGCATATTGTTTGGCTTGCTCTAAATCAAAAAAATCAAAATCTGTCTTACCAATAATTTCTTTAATTGGTCGTCCAATTGTTTCGGCCATTGCTTTGTTTACAAGGGCAAAACGGCCGTTTTTGTCTTTCACAAAAATCAGGGCGGGGTTTGTATCAATAACCTGGTGCAAAAACAAACGTTGTGCCGCGATAGCTTCTTCGGCCCGCTTCCGTTGAATAATGCCGGCCAACACATTACTCACCGTTTCCAAAAATATCTTTTGCTGCTCATTGTACTGATGTCCTTCATCAACATATAAATTCAAGACACCTAGTACATCCTGCCCCATCAAAATAGGCACATTTATGTGTCCATGCGCCCCCATGCCCTCAAATGTTGTTTCATGCCGCTCATCCACACAGCCGGCAAAAATAATTTCTTTCGATGCAGCGGCTCGTCCGCATAGACATTTACCAAAAGGCACAAGTGCACACTTTGTTAGCAAAGGTTTACTCAAGTCACGTTGAACTTTCAGTACTAATGTGTTTTCACCTGGTTCCGTTAAAAAAATACTTCCTTTTTGTTTTATGCCTAACCAGGAAATCTGTAAAATAATATTTAATGCCTGTTCCAGGATATGATCAAGAGATGTGTGTTGTAGCAGCAGGTGCAAAATAGCATTTATGGCTTCTTGATTTTCTCGGTTCTGGATGTAGGCATTCAATCTGCGCTCGTTTTCTTTTTCGGTCGTAATATTTCTTTTTACAGCTATATAATTTGTGATTTTGCCCGCATCATCAAAAACAGCGTTGATGGTCATTTCTTCTATATATAATGAACCATCCTTCCGCTTGTTGATAATTTCACCACGCCAGGTTCTTCCGGCGGAAACAGTTTGCCATAACTGTTGGTAAAAGATACTGTCATGTTTGCCGGATTTAAGGATACGCGTATGCTGACCAATGGCTTCGTCTGCTTCATATCCGGTTAGGCGTGTAAACGCCTTGTTTACCCACATGATATAACCACGTGAGTCTGTTATGACGATGCCGCTTGCTGTTGCATTTAGAGCGTTTTCTTGCAGCTTCAACGTTACCATTAATGTCTGAGAGTCATCGGACATTATTTGTGGCCCATCACTTACTGAGAATTTGTCATCAAGCTGCTGCAGCAGCTGCTGCCATTGTTCTTGTGTAGGCGCTTGTTTGTTGTTTAATCCTAGTTTTTCTAGCTGGTGTTTTAGCAAGCGATGCATTTGCTATCACTCCTCGTCAACGGCCGTTTCTGGTTACCCGTCTCTCTTCACAAATTTCACACTGGCCTGAGTTATCTGTCATCAATAACTGCCATTTCGGGCGCTGCCATTAGGCTGCGCGTCTTCAGTTTCCACGTCCAATACGACAAATGTTTCTCGTCCCAACGCCTTGCCGATTTCTTTTACGGCCGTTTGCAAAACAAGCTCCACATTTGTAGAACTGCGCACATGAGCCGCAATTTGGCGAAGCACCTGCTCGCGCTGCAAACGCGCCTGTTCCTGTTGGTACAGACGATTCGTTTCATCCAACAAACGCATCGTCTGCAGCGAAACCGCAATTTGGCCGGCAAACGCCATAACCCGGTTGAGGTCTCTCTCTTCGGTTTTCACGGCGCCTTCAAACAACAAGGTAATAAAGCCAAGCCATTTACCACCTACAGAAAGCGGTACAAACACAACCCCCTTACTGCCAAATCCCTTTAAGAACAACTTCTTGGTAAATGCCTCCAACAAATCACTTTGCTCAATATTTTCAATAATAATCGGTTGATCCGGCCGCAAAATATGAACAATTTCCGGGAAAACATCTACAGAAAAATGCGTTGTAGGCAGACGATTCTCGCTTACCGAATCGTAAGCCAGCACATCCATTGATGTTGGTTTTGATGATTCTTGCCAGGGCTTATCAAAGTAATTGATGCTAATATGCTGTGCTTTGTGCCCTAATGTAGTGTAATGACGCAGCACCCAAATCAAATCTTCATATTTTTGAGCTTCATTGATTTTTGCGCCGCCTTCATACAAAGTAGCCGTTTCAGACAAGGCGTACTGTGTTTGCTCAAACAATCGAATGTTGTTGGCGGCGGCTGTTGCCTGGAATACCACCGTTTCAATCAAACGAATCTGCTCTGGCGAGAGTTTGATATTTGCATCACAAAAATCCAGCCCCAGCGTACCGATAACATCATGCCCGGCTACCATTGGCACAATAACCAGCGTATTGATGTTGCGTTCTCTCATTTCCTTGTGCAGTGGGGCTGTCAGCGGATTGTGCTGCGGATCATCTATAACGAGCGTTGTGCGTGTGGAAAGAACCTGTTCGGTAGAAGGATTACCCGTAATAGGGAAAGTAATCCCAATGCCGCTGGGATAATTGGGGTCTGTCCGGTAGTCGGCCACAATTCGCAAATGCCGTTCATCTTCAGTTAACAGGGCCACACCGCATGTATCTGCCCCGGAAACTTTAACCAACTCTTCTGCCACTGAGGAAAGGGCTTCTTGCAAGTCCATGGTGGTGGACACTTTGGTCACCACGCGGTTGATGAGTTGTAATTCTGCGGCTTGCCGTTCGGATTCGGCTAAAGCAGCCTGATTTTGTGCTGATAGACGAAGGTTCTCTATATGGCTGCTTAACTGCCGGGCAACGGCCGTTACCATTTTCTCTGCCAATTCTTTATCAACGGCTGGTTTTTCCACAGCCAGCTTACCTACTTCGACACCTTGAACAGCAATGGGCTGGATAACGGCCGTTTCCACTTCTGCAGCCACCTCCAAATCCACCTCTGCCTTATCATCCACAGGCTTCAGCTCACGGTTATCAAAAACAAACCCTCTCGTCTGCAAATCCTTTTGGAAAGCCTGCCAGCCCTTCTGTGTCAATCGCCGAATCGCCAACTCTGCTTCTTCACGATACCGGTCCGTCTCCGCCAACAGCCGGAAATTCTCAACCTGCTGCGCCAACAAACCAGAAACCCGGTGCAGAACCTCCAAATCCTCATCCGAAAGCGACTCCCCATTTTCCACGACAATCTTGCCAATTGGCTGACCCACAATTTCAATAGGCTGTTCATACGCATCTTCAACCTGGTCAAGCACATCGTCCGTTAACGGCACAACCTGCTTCTTGTCAAACACAAAACCAAGCCGCTCTTTGGTCGTAAAGAAATCCAAAAACTCTTGCCAACCCTGGTGGGCCATACGGCGGGCAAACGCTTCAACAGCCTCACGGGCACTTGCCAGATGTTTAATAAGCCGGGCATTGTCAATGGCCACTGCCAACTGGTTGGCAATCGTGGCAAAGGCCACCACATTTTCATCACAAAGCTGCTCTTTCTTGTCGCTTTGAATATCCAACACGCCCAATACCCGGTCACCCAAAATCAGAGGCAGCGCCATTTCAGACTTTGTATCGGGCAGCAATGGGTTGGGGTAAAACATGGGGTCAGCAAGGGTGTCTGGCACAACAACCGGCATTTTCGTCACGACGGCCGCGCCATTAATCGATTTACCATCCACAACCAATTGATGCTTCCGCTGTAATAACAGCTGTCCAGCCACCCCAGTACTTGCCTGCAAAATCAAATTTTCACCCAAATCATCCAGCAAATAAACCTGGGTGTGATACAGATTAAATGTGTCTCGAATCAATTCCACCGCATCCACCAACATTTCATCCAAATCATGCATTTGGGTGATGCGTTTTCCAATTTCAGAAGCCAGCGCCAGCTCTTCTGTACGGTCATGAACCTGTTCTTGCAGTTCCATTGTCAGGTTGGTAACCCGGTTCATCATACGCCTGACAGAAGCAACCAGCCGCCCCATTTCGTCCGGATTATCATACTCTGGCAAAGTGACTGTAAAGCGGCTGTCACCAAACTCGGAAGCAGCAATTGACAGCTCAATCAATGGCCCTGACATCCGCTGAACCAGTACACGCAGTGCCCAGCCAGCCAAGATCAGCACCAGGCCGATGATGACAAAGTAGTTAAAGACAGCTTGATAAAGGGGGCCAAAGGCTTCTTCTTGTTGTAATTCTGTAATCACGCGCCATTCAGTCCCAGGTACATCTGTTACAGCCCCAACAACAGGTTCATTGTCCAGGCCGATAAATTCAAAGCTTTGGTTGGATGCTGCGGCTAGTACATGTTCAAAATTGGGGTTGTCAGAAAGATCGGTATTGGTAAAAACAAAGTTCAAGTCGGGGTGGGAAATAACCTTGTTATCACGATTGATAATGTAGACAACGCCTGTTTTGCCAATTTTTATATCTTTCACCACCTGCCAGACGATAGACATGTTGATTCGGGCGGCTAAAACGCCGGTGATACGGCCGTTATATTTGATAGGCTGCGCCAAAATAATAAATGGCTCTCTGGTGACGGCCGAAATTTGCAAGTCACCGGAATAGCCGTGTCCATCTCTGGCTACCTGAAACCACCGTGCCTGCCGGATGGATTGGATTTGGGTCATTCCTGCTTCTTTTTGTACTGCACTAAGGATAATGTCGCCGCCTGTGTTAACCGCAATTAGTTCCAAAAATGCCGGTTCTATGGTTAAGGCTTCGTCCAGAAACTCTTGGGAATAAGCAAGCTCGCCGTTACCGGCAGAAGCAAGCACATGCAGTTCGCCTTCCAGTTGGTGGATGAATGACGCAATTTGCAGGGCTGCATCTGTTGCCAGAAGCTGCTGTTGTTCAAGAACATAGTCTCTTTGGGCTTTGAAGGCTTGATCACCAATGACCCCCCCACCCAGGATCAAGGTAGCACCAAGGAAGGTGATAAAAATTATCGTGATTCTCCGCCGCAAGCTGTTATGAATGCCCAAAAAGCGAGCAATCTTGTTTAGTCCTTGCTTGATTAAGTTTAGGGGGTTGTATTTTTGCAGTGATGTCATTCTTTCCACTCCAACACGGCCGTTTCTTGTCGTTCGCCTGCCGTTATCCCAATCTGTTTCCCTGACGTGTGTGCTGACGTGTGTACTGACGTGTACACTGACGTGTGTTTAGTTTTTGTCATAGCTGCGTAATGTTTGCTGGTCCAGGACAACGGCAACCTTTGGTGTTTTCAACGTTTTGCCCAACTCGCGTACGGCCGTTTCCAAAACCTTCTCAATATTCACCGCCTGCTGAATCTCATGGCCGATTTCATTCAAACGGGATTCTTGCAGCGCCTTCTGGCGCACATCTTCATACAAATGGGCATTACGCAGGGCAACGGCCACCTGGTTTGCCACTGATTGCAAAAGAGAAACATCCTCTTCTGTCAGGCCATTGACAACGTTGTGCTGGACATCCAAAACACCCAACACTTCATTTTCCAGACTAATGGGAACGGCCGTTTCCGCCCTTGTTTCCGGCAGCAGCGGGTTTGGCAGCCAGTTCGGATCCTGCGACACATCAGAAACGAGCACAGGCTGGTTGTTTTTGGCCGCACGACCAACCAACCCTTTGCCAAAAGGAATCTTGTGCCCTTGAGCCAGCATGGTCAAACCAGCCTTCCCCGTTCCGCCAGCCATCACCAAATATTCACAGGCTTCATCCAGGGTATAAATATGCACATGATAATAATGAAAAGCACTTTGAATCTGGTTTACAACTTCAGAAACAAGCGTTTGCTCATCCAGAATGGTGACCAGTTTGTTACTAACGGCAATCAGGGTTGATAAATCACG
>CAZRIB010000072.1:9573-12493 GCA_964600035.1 uncultured Ardenticatenaceae bacterium
TTCATTGCTTTATCGCCTTGTTATGAAGAACGGCCGTTTCCGTTCTGCCCATTCTTCCCTTCCGACAACTTCACCACCGTCTGCTCCGCTTGCAGCACCCGGCCTAATTCCCGCGCAGCCACTTGCAGAGCACTCTCCACGTCTGTCGTTTGAGCAATCTTGGTATTAATTTCATTCAAACGGGCTTCCTGTTCAGCCTGCCGCTGTGCCCGGGCATAGTTTTCAGCATTTTGCAGCGCGACTGCCACCTGATCTGCAATAGACAACAACAAATCAGCATCTTCTTCTTTCAAACCGCCGGCCACATTATGCTGAACATCCAGAACCCCCAGCACCTTGTCACCAATGGAAATCGGTACAGCCACCTCTGTCACCGTTTCAGGCAGCAGCGGGTTTGGCAGCCATTCCTTTTCCTTCGTCACATCTGCCACAAACATAATGCTGTTCATCCGGGCAGCACGCCCTACCAACCCCTTACCTCTTGGAATTTTATGGCCAGTTTCCAACATTTTTCGCCCGGCTTCACCAGTGCCGCTGGCCATTACCAATTCATTTGTTTCTTCATTCATTAAATAAATATGGGCATGGTAAAAGTTAAATGCATCCCGCACCTGGTTCACAACAGCCTGAATCAATTCGTTGGCATCCAGAATGGTAGATAAGTCTCGACTGACTTCTGTACTGGTGCGCAGCATCCGTGTCCGCTCGTCCACTCGGGCTTCCAGGTTATGTACCATCTCCTCCAAACGGCTGGTCATCATGTTAAATGACCTGGCCAGCACACCCAGTTCGTCATCAGTTGAAACCTCTGCCCGAGCCTCCAGGTCGCCAGATGCAATGCGTACGGCCGTTTCCGACAGCTCATTTAACGGCCGTGTCATCCTCTGCCCAAACCCAACAGCCGCAAAAGTAATAATCAAAAAGCCAAGCGCACCTATAATCACACTGGTACGATTCTGGGCAGCCAGCGGCTGCAAGGCTGTTCTCTCACGCCGGTGGGTAATCACCATCCAATTCAATCTGTTGATAATTGAATTTTCTGAAAATGTCGTAACGGCCGTAGCACTTTGAAAAGTCCGTTCGCCATCCTGTTCCCCAATCACAAACGGCGTATTCGACATCTCAAGCGCACGCAAAGCCACCCTGTCCTCATCCGTCAGCTCGTGCAAGTGATACTCATATCCCGGATGAATCTCCATTTTACTCTCATCCGAAAAATGAATTTCAATCAAACCATCCGCATCTGCCACCATATCAGACAAAGTAGCCAACAGCGGATCAATCTTAAACGCTGCATAAATCACGCCTTGCACCTGGGCAGGGTCGCCATCATACCCCTTCGCTCTAATTGGAGCAGCCACCTCAATAATGTATGAGTCCAACCCAGCAGAATAAAATGGTTTACCAATATAGGTTGCCCCAAAACCAATTTGATACGCTGTTTCCCACCACTCCGTCTCCCGAAAATTAAATTGATTAGGCGGGTATAACGCACTGACCAAACTCCCCTTTTTATCCACAACCAAAATCTGCGTATACTCCGGAAAAGAACGCACAAATAATTGCAGCGATTCTTCAACAGCCTGATTCAACTCAATATCACTGGAAAAAGGCCCTCGCAGATAATTCCGCCACTCCTCTTCTTGTTGCTCAATCAGCGCATCCACAATTGCTTCGTTATTCGGATAAAACTCGCTGTGGTCACGCACCTCCGATTGAATCACATCATTCAATGTCAGCGCCGTCACCGACCCAACATGCTGCGACAACATTTCACCTAAAGCAAGGGCTTGCAGCTGCGAAAGTGTATTTGTGTTACCGCCAACTTCCTTAATAATTGATTGTGCTGTCACAAGTGAAACACCCACACCAATCGCAATAATTGCTAATAGAATGGCCCCACCAATAAACACAAACAACTTGTTCGATAATGACTGTCTAAATATCTGGCGGCTGGCAAAATGCCCCACAACAATGATTAGCAGCACAATCACAACAAAACTGAAGAAAACCAACCCACCCGGCACATCAGGTCGTTCAGCAGGCAGCACCCCATCCAGCCAAATAACCGCAATTCCCAACATCGTGGTGGCAATTGCAAAGAAGCTGGTAAAACGCAAAGAGGTAGCCTGGACAACCATCATTGGCGGAATCACAAGAATCATAATCCCCAATAAAATGCCCATTCCTTCCGTTTGGGTAATAAAGAAAGCCAATATCAGCGCAGTTGCCGCCGCCAACCCGGTCATCGCCCTAATGCGCCAACCTCTGCGAATGAAGAAAATGGCAGCAAAGCTAACCAAAGCCAGCAGCCCCACAGCCCATATTGATCCCGTATCATCAGCCCCTTCAGGCAGCGCCAAAAAACTGGCAACCGCCATGACAGCTGACAGCACACCCAATACGGCCGCAATGATCGCAGAATTCCGGTCTTTTGCTTCTTCTGAAATTTGACTTTGTGACATCAATTGTTGGTCAGTCATCGATCTACCTGCATGGTTTTCTTATATTCGCTGAGCGTCTTTCATAATAACTTGGTAAACATCCAGCTTCTGACAAGCGTTTTCAAAACCTGATCCATTCTTAAACCACAAAAAGGAATTTGATGTAAAAACCATCACTTTTTTGTGGTTTGCTCAACGCCGAAAATTCTTCCACAGTGAATGTGAGCCATTCATCAATTCTTTACAACTATCTGGGATGACACACAATTTCACGGGTTAGGTAAACCACAAAAAAATTTTGACAAAAACCACACCGTTTCTTTGTGGTTTACTCAAGCAAACCGCAAAAAACAGACGCTTTTATCTCTAAAAACTTTCTGCGGTTTGCCTAATAATAGCATACGGAGGCGTGAAATAAGCGTGAGGGGGGCGTGGATAAGCATGGGAAAAAAGTCCCCAACTCAAGCTATTAGTAC
>CAZRIB010000073.1:0-7147 GCA_964600035.1 uncultured Ardenticatenaceae bacterium
GATTGGAGACCGGTGTAATCTCTAATCTCCCGTAAGTTATTAAATCTTCATTCCTTAACGATTAAAAATGGAGTCTTTCACGTATGCCTACTTTAGAAATTCGTTTATTTGCAACATTAAAAGATAAAGCCGGACAGAGCCGGATTCAAATTGAACTGGACAGCCCAACAACTGTGGCAGAGATGTTGAAAAAAGTGGCGGCGGCCTATCCCAAGTTGGAATCGTCGCTGTCCACGACATTGGTTTCTGTAAACCGCAACTTTGCCGCAGAGGATACGGCCGTTTCCCCAGGCGACGAAGTTGCATTTTTCCCGCCCGTAAGCGGCGGCAGCCAGCCGCAGCACCCACACCCACACCCCACCTACTTCGCCATCACCGCCGACGAACTGGATATAAACGCCATCCACCAAAAAATCATCGGCCCAGACATCGGCGCAGTCATCACATTTACCGGTTACGTGCGCGGCCAAACCCAACGCGAAGGCCAGCCCCCGGAAACGTTGTACCTGGAGTACGAAGCCTACTCAGAAATGGCAGAAGAGCGCATGGCTCAAATTGCCCGGGAAATTTGGGAAAGATGGCCGCTGGTAAAAGGCATCGCCATCGTTCAGCGCATCGGCAAACTGGACATCAGCGACGTGACCACTTTTGTGGCCTGTGCTGCCGGTCATCGTGATCAAGGGGCATTTGATGCCGCCCGTTATGGCATTGATCGCCTCAAGGAAATTGTGCCCGTTTGGAAAAAAGAAGTTGGTCAAAATAACAGTGTATGGGTAGAAGGCAAATATCGCCCCACACCCGATGACAACCTCCCGACAAACAAATGACAAAGCCCCAAAACTGGCAGCAGCAAACGGCCGAATTTGCAGAAAAACACAACTTAACCCATGACCCCGGTGTTTACCTTGTAGACTTGCTCAGTGAGTTGGGAGAAGTTGGCAAAGCATGGTTAACAGCCACTCAATACGGAGAACGGCCGTTTCCCAGCCAGCCACCCCCAAACTTCACTGAAGAACTGGGCGACACACTGTACAGTTTGTGCCAACTGGCCAACGCCACCGGGGTCAACCTGGAAAACGCCTTACAAAACGCACTCCAAAAATACCAGACACGCTGGCAAGCCAAAGGCCACACTGGCAGTCAACCCTAACAAAACCAGACAAACAGAGGAAAAGGAACAAATGCAAAACGGCAGCCAACCACACCGCGTGGTAATTACCGGAACGGGTGTCATCACCCCGCTAGGCCACAACGTACCAGACACATGGGCAGCCATCCTGGCCGGTAAATCCGGCATTGGCCCCTTCACCTTATTAGAAAAAGGCGAACACACCTCAGGCGGCATTTGCGAAATCAAAAATTTCGACCCCGAAGAGTACATCCACAGACGAGACGCACGCCGCCGCGATCGCTTTCAGCAGCTCGCCACCGTCGCCGCCAAAGAAGCCATGGCACAATCCGGCCTGCAAATCACAGACGAAAACCGCGAACAAATCGGCGTAATTATGGGGACAGGCGTTGGTGGCATACAAACGCTGGTGAACCAGGAACACGTCGTTTTAGAAAAAGGCTTGCGTCGGGTTAGTCCCTTTGCCATCACCATGATTATGCCCAACGGCGCCAGTGGCATGTTAGCCATCGATTACGGCATTCATGGCCCATCCACCACCATCACCACAGCGTGCGCGGCAGGCTGCGACGCCATTGGTCATGCATTCAAAGCCATTCGTTCAGGAGAACTTGTTGCCGCTTTAACCGGTGGCAGCGAATCCATTCTGACATCTGTTGCCATTGGCGGCTTTGAGCGGGCAGGCGCAACCTCCAGCCTGGACAAGAATACGCCTAAACCCTTTGACAAGAATCGGGATGGGCTTGTGGTGGGTGAAGGGGCTGGCATGCTTGTGCTGGAAAGCCTGGAACATGCCCAGGCGCGCGGTGCAGCCATCCTGGCCGAAATTGTGGGCTACGGTCAAACAACAGATGCATATCACATCACTGCTCCGGCGGAAGGTGGTGCAGGGGCGGCGCGGGCCATTCGCAAAGCATTGGCTGATGCCGGTTTGCAACCCTCCGACGTGGATTACATTAGCGCTCACGGCACAGCTACCCCCCTTAATGACGCTTCGGAAACGGCCGCAATCAAAGCGGCTTTAGGCGACCATGCCTACAACGTTGCCATCAGCTCCACCAAATCCATGACAGGCCACATTATGGGAGCAACCGGCGCAATTGAAACAGTCTTTTGTGCATTAGCCATTCGTGACCAAATATTGCCGCCAACCATTAACTACGAAACGCCCGATCCCGCTTGTGATCTGGATTATGTACCAAATGAAGCCCGACCAGCACAGGTTAAAGTGTGCTTGAATGAAGCATTTGGTTTTGGCGGGCACAATGCAGTATTGGTGATTAAAGAATTTGTGGCATAATGGAGCAGGCAGAACCTTAAATTTGGAGAGGGGCACAGAAAAATGTGCCCCTTTTTAGTTGCTATGAAAACAGAACTGAATGAATTAGAAAACAACCTTGGTATTCAATTTCAAGATTATTCACTGCTTACCCGAGCCTTGACCCATCGTTCTTACCTAAACGAACACCCGGAAAATGCACTGGAAGATAATGAACGGCTTGAATTTTTGGGGGATGCGGTACTGGATTTTGTGGTAGGGGCTTATCTTTATCACAAATTCCCGGAAATGGATGAAGGCGAGTTGACGGCTTTGCGGGCGGCACTGGTACGTGCCAAAACATTGGCGGAATTTGCCAAAGCGTTAGATATTGGCCGATTTTTGCGGTTGGGCTATGGTGAGGCTGAAAGTGGTGGCCGTGAGCGAATCCCGCTTTTGTGTGCTTCTTTTGAAGCGGTTGTGGGGGCGATGTATTTGGATCAAGGGCTGCCGGCTGTGGAAGCGTTGATTGACCGGTTGATTGGCCCGGCGCTGGACAAAATTTTGCGTGAATCGCTGCATAAGGATGCGAAAAGCGAGTTTCAGGTTTGGGCGCAGGCTGAATTTAACATTACGCCTCATTATGAAGTAGTAAGGGCTGATGGCCCAGACCATGCGAAGGTGTTTACGGTGCAGGTGAAAGTGGGCAAGGATATATGGGGCGAGGGGAAAGGCCCTTCCAAACAGAAGGCGGCGCAGGCTGCGGCACGTGAGGCGCTAAAACGGGTGGCGCAGAAGGCTTGATTATTTTAGGGCAGTGGTCATGCGTGTGTTTGTGACAGGGGGCAGTAGTTATTTGGGGCGGACGCTTGTGCCGTTGGCGGCGTCTCGGTTTGAAACGGGGTATTCGTTTTTTAGCGGGAACCGGTTGGGTGTGGCCGGTGGTGTGCGGCTGGATGTACGGGATGCAACGGCCGTTTCTGGCACTCTTGCCGCTTTTGCCCCAGATGTCATTATTCACGCAGTTGGCTCCAATCGCTGTGACGACATGACGGCCGTTATTGTAGAAGGCACTGCCAATGTGGTGGCCGCCGCCCGGCAGCAGCACGCTCGTTTGATACACCTTTCCACAGACAGCATTTTCGACGGAAAGTCGCCGCCTTATGATGAGGATGCCCGGCCAACACCTGTCAACGAATACGGCCGTGCCAAAGCTCAGGCCGAACAAATTGTCAAAACCCACCCCAACCATATCATCATTCGCACCTCTCTCATTTACGGGTTCAACGAGATGGACCACGGCACACAATGGATGGCCGACGCCTTGCAAAAAGGACAGCCAGTAACGCTGTTTAACAACCAATTTCGCAATCCAGTATGGGTGAAAACTCTGGCGCTTGCTTGCCTGGAGCTGGCAGAAAATGAGTACCGGGGCGTGCTAAATGTTGCCGGACGACAGCGGCTGTCTCGGGCGGCATTTGGTTTGCGCATGTTGGATTGGTGGCAGGTAGAGCCGCGCAATACGCTCACCATTGGCCCTTCACCAGAAGGCCGTTGGCCGTTGGACTGCACGCTGGACTTGACACGGGGAACGGCCGTGTTGCAAACGCCGCTTCTAGGCCTGGATGAGGTTTTTAGTCAGCAAACAAACCCCAGAAATTAGAATGTAGTCTCCCCCGCCGCTCGCTCAAGGAAAACCACTTGCTCCACCCAAAAGAAGCCCTGAAATTTACCTGTTTCAGGGCTAAAATTAGAAGAAAATGAGCCTCAAATTAGAGGTGTGTCCCCCCTTGACTTTTGATTGTCGAATATGCTAGACTGCAATCCGTTGTTGGAAGAGGACAACGGGTGCGAGTCAAATATCCTCAAATAGGAAATTTTTTGTGAAGAGGGAAAAGTATATATGAGCGAATTGAATCCATTCGACGAAATGGAAGTCGTCAACGCTTTGTTAAATGAAGGGATGGAACAAGGTTATTTAACTTATGACCAAATTTTAGAAGCCTTGCCAGACCTGGAAGATAATATTGCCCTGCTGGAAAACATTATGGAAGAGGCACAAAATGCAGGCATTATGATCTATGAAAGCGAAGACGATGTCGATGATTCACTAGGCAACAACCAAACCGGCTCCATTGCTAGTGCCGACGATTTATTAGCCAGCGATGTGTTTTACGACAAGTCGGACAATACCCACGCGGCTCCCCTTTTTGATTTAAGCAATGTCCCCATTGATGACTCTGTCGGTTTATATTTCCGCGAAATGGGGCAGCAATCATTGTTGTCGGCTGAAGAAGAAGTGCAGTTGGCAATGGAAATTGAAGCTGGCCGTGAAGCTTCTGAGAAATTGGAAGCAGAGGGCGATTCTTTAACGCTGGACGAACAAGACCAATTGCAGTTGGTTGTGGAAATGGGTGAGGCTGCACGTGCCCATTTGATTCGGGCAAATACGCGGTTGGTCGTGAGTATTGCCAAAAAGTATCGTGGGCGTGGCCTTCAATTCCTGGACTTGATTCAGGAAGGGAATGTTGGCTTGATGAAGGCTGTGGAAAAGTATGATTACCGCCGGGGTAACCGTTTTAGCACGTATGCAACGTGGTGGATTCGGCAGGCTGTGACACGCGCTTTGGCAAATCACGGCCGTACCATTCGTATTCCGGCCCATTTGGGTGGCCGCATCAGCAAACTGTATCAGGTAGCCCAGGAGCTTGAACAGGAATACGGCCGTCAACCAACCGCAGAAGAAATTGCAGAAAACATGGACTTGCCAGCAGATCGCGTTCGCTGGATGCTGCGCACAAGCCGCCAGCCCGTACATTTGGAACGCCCAGTTGGTGATGAATCTGATGCAGAGTTGGGCGATTTTATCGAAGATGTAGAAGCGCCCCCGCCAGCAGATATGGTTGCTAACAAAATGTTGACTGAAGAGCTTGGTGAAATTCTGGATCAACTAACGCCACGCGAAGCCCGTATTTTGCGCCTGCGCTATGGTTTGCAAGATGGTGAATCTCGCACGTTGAAAGAAGTTGGTGAAATGTTTGGTTTGTCCCGTGAGCGGATTCGCCAGTTGGAAAAAGAGGCTTTGCGTAAACTGCGCCATCCCAATTTTGCCGGTCATTTACGCCAATACCTTAATTAAAAGAAACATCGACGTGAATCAAAAAGCCCCAGCGGATGCCGGGGCTTTTTTTGTTGTGGGTGAGATGTGCTAGGAACGTTTTATGAGGGGCAGGAAAACTTCATAAAAGAACTTTTGCCAGAATCCGGAGTGGATTTCGTAGTTTGTGCTGGTGGCTGTGCCAACAGTTGGCTGGCCGATGGTGCTGTTTATTTGGAAATTGGTTGAACTGATAGTGCCGCCACCGGTAGCCATGACGTTCCACTCTAAAGCAAAGTTGGTAGATGACAGGGTGGTTTGGTAGATGCTTGGTGGTGGGGCCGGTGTGCTCGTTTGGGCGGCTGCTTGTCCGCGCCACACCAGGAAGAGGAAAACGGCCGTTCCCAGCACCAACATAACACCCCAAATTGTTTTACGGCCGTTCATTACTCACCTCCTTCAGCACCCAACAGCGACTCCTCCCTCAACGGCATCCGCAGCGACTCATACCCGGCACGATGCGCCACAATCCGGTAATCAAACCCGATATTCGACGTACCGCCACCAGACTCCCGCACTTCAAACCCTGTCGCCGTCTTGTTTGCCACATACAGGCCATTGCTGTCTCCAAGCGGTGTCAGGAACACATGATACTCTCCATTCAAATCAACAGAACTGGCAAATACGGGGTCAATCGCTACCTGCGCCACACCATTTTGCAGTTGGCCGCCGCCAAAATCCTCCAACCACACTTCCGGGCTTTCAATGGTGTAGACCAACCGCTGCCCACCTTGCGCTTCAACAGCAGCACTCTTTGAGCCGTTAGCTATATAATTACCGGCTTCATCCACCCTAAATACTGTTGTGCCAGCCCCATTCACAATCTCAAAAGTTCCACCTGAGTTGTTCCCGGTATCCAGGTATACATACACGCCATCTTCTGAATAGAGTGACAGATCGTCGTTGCTGCCGGTAGGGCCATAAAGGGTGCCTGTTTGACCTGTACCATCTTCGCCAGTCACATTACTGTTCAAGACAATGCCCTTGTCCCCATACACATACAAAGCCGGTACAGGGTTTGATGTTTCCCGGTTTTGCACATTGAGCATACCCGAAACAGGCAGTCCTAAATCAGCACTTAACGTTTGCGAAACAACCGCGCCAGGCATTAAAGACATGGCATACGGTGCCCCATACAGCTTTTGCCGGGGAGTTAAGGTTTCTGTAATTGTGCCATTACCTACTTGCACTTCCAGCCACAATGGCTGCGCCAAATCTTCTGGGCTAAGGCTGCCAGCAATGTTGCTGGGCCCAATTACTGAATTAAACAATCCGTCTGCAACTGTCACATTGGTTTCTGTTTCAGTGTAGATTGCAGTTCCGGCCGTTTCATCATTATATAGCGTATAAACAAAGGTGTATTGCCCACTAAGAGGCTTGCCGCTGGCATCAGTTAATCGCCCTTGATATGTAAATTGCGGTGTTTGCACGGCACACCCGGCCAACAACACAGCCACCATTAAAATGGCAGCAGACAGTCCGAATTTAACAATTTTGTTGTTCATGTTTTCCCTCCATGAATAAAGCAACGACAGATCTTGTTTCCTGAAAATGGTTCGCAAAGAGATCAATCCATAGCCGCCTCCTTAACCATGAACGGTAT
>CAZRIB010000073.1:7247-12334 GCA_964600035.1 uncultured Ardenticatenaceae bacterium
TCACATTCGCCGTTACAGCAGCAGCTACCTTTGATTTAACAGAGATATGATACTTTTTCGGAGAGCGTTCAGTCGGGTAGATAATCGGCCCGGCTGAACGTTTGTTATTTCATTGTTTTCTTGATGCTTTCACCAAAAAAGCCATCAGGTATAATCATGACGCTATGTCTGTAATAACGACGACCCAACTAAGCCAATCATTTGGCGATTTTGATGTATTTAGCGGTGTTTCCGTTTCCATTCCCCCCGGTGGAAAAATTGGCCTGGTGGGGCCGAATGGTATTGGCAAGACAACCCTGCTTTTAATATTGGCCGGCATCACAAGCCCGTCTGGTGGCAAGGTGCATGTGGCAAAAAACACACGCATTGGCTACCTGCCGCAGGAGTCAGCGCAGGCCTTTGTGGGGCAGTCGCACACTGTTTATGAAGAAATGCTGACGGTTTTTTCAGCTTTGCAAGCAGTGGAAAGCAAGCTGCGTGATTTAGAAGCGGCAATGGCTGATGGCAATGATGACGAGGCGTTGTTTTTGGAATACAGTGCTTTGCAAGAGCAGTTTGAGGCTAATGGAGGCTATGATTATCCGCTTCGTATTCAACAGGTACTGACAGGGCTGGGCTTTACAGAAGAGACCTGGGTGCTGCCATTGACGCATTTAAGCGGCGGCCAAAAAACGCGGGCGCTGTTGGCACGGCTGCTGCTGGAAGAGCCGGACCTGCTAATTTTGGATGAGCCGACGAATCATTTGGATGTGGCGGCCATTGAATGGCTGGAAGGGGCGTTAAAGACGTTCGCTGGTGCGGTGTTAATTGTAAGCCATGACCGCTATTTTCTGGATAGTGTGGTGAGTGTGATATGGGAGATGGGGCGTGTTGGTATTGAGACGTATCGGGGGAATTATTCGGCTTATGTGCAGCAGCGGGAGGATCGCTGGCTGAAGCGGATGGAGGCGTTTACGGCCGTACAGGAACGCTTCCTGAAAAAATTGGAATTCATCAAAAAGAACATCGTTCGCGCCAGCACAACAGACCGCGCCAAAGGCGAAATGAAACGGCTGATTCGCGAAGTAAAAGCCGTTGAAATTGCCGGGACCGATGCCCTAAACGTCAATTGGAGCGTTTTTTCTGCCCAACACGGTATCTCCGGCGAAAAATGGTCGCTGGCAGAGTTGGAGCAGCGCATCAAAGCGTTAAAGCCGCCCACGCCGCCAGTGCACCAGGTAAAACTGCACCTGCACACCGAACAGCGCAGCGGCGAACTGGTTTTGCGTACCAAAGATTTACAAGTCGGGTATCCCGGCAGCCTGCTGTTTACGGCCGAAAACATTGAACTGCGCCGTCTGGAGTGTGCCGCCCTGATTGGCCCCAATGGCACCGGCAAAACCACCTTCCTCAAAACCATACTGGGCCAACTCCCCCCACTTGCAGGTGAAGTAAAGCTGGGGGCAAGTTTGCAAGTTGGCTACTTTGCCCAGGCACACGACAGGCTGAACCTGGACAACACCGTGCTGGATGAGCTGCTAAGCCACCAGCCAATGGGACTGGGCGAAGCACGGAACTATTTAGCCCGCTTTTTGTTCCGGGGGGACGACGTTTACAAACGAGTACGGGATTTGAGCGGCGGTGAACGAGGACGACTGGCATTAAGTGTTTTGGCGTTGGAAGGGGCTAATTTTTTACTGCTGGATGAGCCAACCAATCATCTGGATATTTTGGCGCAAGAGGCTTTGGAAGCCACGCTGGAGCAGTTCCCAGGGACGATTTTGCTGGTTTCGCACGATAGGTATTTGATAAACCGGCTGGCAACGCAAATTTGGGAACTGCGTGACGGCCGTCTACGGGTGTATGCCGGCAATTATCAGGAATACCTGGCGGCACGTGCAGAAGAAACGGCCGCTGCCAAAGAAACAGCAGCCCAACAACGCGAAGCCGCCAAAGCAAAAACAGCTTCTCAAAACGGCTCCCAACTCAGCAAAAACGAACAGCGTCGTTTGGCCGAAGCCATTGCCAAAATCGAAGCCGAAATCCATCAAACCGAAGAAAAACTAACCCAAATCAGTCGAGAAATTGAAGAAGCCACACAAGCAGAGCGCTTTGACAGGATTCCAGACCTCAGCGTAGAATACACCACCACCGAAGAGAAACTAGACCGCCTGTTAAATGAGTGGGAGGCATTAGCCCATGAGTAGTTCATCGCAAGAAAAAGCAGAAATTCGCAAGCTTATCATTGGCCTGACGGGCAATATCGCCACCGGTAAATCCGCAGTGATGCGGCTGGCGCGCGAAATGGGCGCATTGACCATTGACGCCGACAAGGTGGTACACCACATCATGGATACAGATGCGGAAATGCAAGCAGCATTGGCCGTTGCTTTTGGTCCAGAAGTTCGGCGGAAAGACGGCCGTATTGACCGGCGCAAGCTGGGCGCAATTGTGTTTAATGACCCGTCGGCAATGAGCGATTTGGAAGCGATGGTTCATCCCGCTGTTCGCAGCTACATTGCCCGGCAAATCATGGAAACAGATGCCGATGTCGTGATGCTTGAAGCCATCAAGCTGCTGGAAGGGCCGCTCTCCAAACTATGTCATCAAATCTGGGTGACGCGCTGCACCAAACAAAAACAGTTGGAGCGGCTGATGGTTTGCCGGGGCATGGATGCAGAGTCGGCGGCAACACGCATTCGGGCACAAGCCCCACAGGAAGAGAAGGTGGCTTTGGCCGATGTGGTGATTGACACGGAAGGATTGATGACGGATACAGAAGCGCAGTTTGCCCTGCATTGGCGGCGGCTGCCAGACCCCGTAACACTGCCTCCAGTCAATTTGGAAACGGCCGCATCCGCTCCGCCCCCTGTCAAACCAAAAGCACACATACCACCCTCATCCGCCCCCGCTGCTGCACCAAAGGCGCAAAAGCCGCCAACGGCCGTTTCCAAACCGGCCAAACCGATGCCCAAATTAACCATGAAGCCACCCAAAACAGAGATTGCCCGCCCGGATGACCTGCAAGCTCGCCGCGCCCGTCCATCCGACATTCCATCCATTTTGCTGTTGATGCAAAAAGCGACGGATGGCAAGGTGAAAATGAAGCGGTCAGAACTGCTCATGGCATTAAGCGAACGGAGCTATGTCATCGGGCAGGTTGGGGCAGAAATTAGCGCCGTCATGGGCTGGAGCATCGACAGTCAGGTGGCCCGCATTGACCAGATTTACCTTTACCCCATCACGGCAGACAGCGTAACGGCCGTTGCCATTCTGGACGAAATTGAACAATCCGCCTTGCAGCATTTGGGCGAAGTGATTGTAGCCTTTTTGCCAGAAGACGCGCCGCCGGAAATGGACGCCCTGTTTGAAGGGCAGGGGTATCAACCGGCAGAAAAAGACGCCTTGCCCCCTGCCTGGCAGCTTGCCGTAGAAGAATCTCAGCCGGAAAACACCCGCTTGATGGTACGCATTTTGGATGATTACCGCTTGCAAGCATCTAAAGATTAATAGTTGATGGATGAATGATTAAAGCCAGGCGCAGCAAAACCCCTGCCGTGTCATACTTTAATCTTTAATCTATTTATCTTTAATCTTTTTTGAAGGAGATTTTATGGAAACCGTAAAAAAATGGATTACACAACATCCCAATTTAACCGCATGGTTTGTGCTGGCCTTTGGAATGGTTGCTATTCTTGTTTATGAAGCCCGCGACGTGGGTCTGGAAACAATGCAGTGGTTTTGGCTGATTGTGGTTACGACACTGGTCGCCGGAGCATGTATTTGGATTATTAGCTGGGGGGACGATGACGAAGATTTGGATGGGGAGCCGCAAGCGTGAGCTATCCACCAGAAATTGAGCCAACAGACCTTTATCCTATTCCCAACTTGCCCCCACAGCCCGGCGCGGTTTCCCCGGAGAAGGTGGAAGCTCTGCGCCAGGCGTTGAACGGTCTGTTTGCCGTTGTTGATACAACGTTGGACTTTCCCCATCCTGGCCATGTGCGCTTTCGCGGCATGTTTTTGTGCGATACGGCCGTATGCTTTGATGAACTCCGCGCCCGTTTTGAACAACACGGTTTCACCCCACTGCTGCGGCACAGCCAGGTTCCCAATCGCACCACAGTCATTGCCATGCCCGTTGTCTTTGACCCACCGCGCTCCAACCCCTGGGTTAACCTTGTGCTGTTTTTGCTGACTGTGTTGTCTACGCTCTTTATTGGTGCAACTTACGAAGTACAAAATGCAGAGACATTTAACGACTTGCTCCTGCAAATATGGCGCGGCTGGCCGTTTAGCTTGAGCATTCTCCTCATTTTGGGCGCGCATGAACTAGGGCACTATTTTGCCGCCCGTTATCACAAAGTACCCGTCACGCTTCCTTACTTCATCCCCATGCCCTTCACCATCATTGGCACAATGGGCGCGTTTATTCGGCTAAAAGCCCCGGTGAAAAACCGGCGGGCGTTGATGGACATCGGCGCAGCTGGCCCTTGGGCGGGTATGTTGTTTGCTGTCCCTATTTTGCTTTATGGGTTAGCCACATCGGAAGTGGGTGTGCCCGGCGGTGGTTATCTGGAAGGAAATTCAATTTTGTATGCACTGGCCAAGATTGTTGTATTCGGCCGTTTTCTGCCGTCCGGCGGGCAAGATGTGCTGCTAAACTCTGTTGCCTGGGCTGGCTGGGTGGGTACGCTCGTTACCGGGCTGAACCTCATCCCGCTGGGGCAGTTGGACGGCGGGCATGTCACCTACGTGCTGCTTGGCAAACAGGCAAAGCAGTTATTTTGGCCTTTCATCATTGGGTTGGCGCTGCTCTCCTTCTTTACCGGCTCTACAACCTGGCTCTTCTGGATTGTGCTGCTTTTCTTTTTGGGGCGGGGCTACGCCGAACCGCTTGACGATGTAACAGAACTGGACGGCAAACGTCGGGTTTGGGCCATTTTAACGCTTATTTTGTTCATTCTGGTGTTTATTCCAGTCCCGTTGACGTTGACATAAAACAGCGAGTTGTTGGTTGGAGATTGGAGATTAGAGATTGGGAGATTGCCATCTGCCACATTTCCATTCATAGTGGTCGGTGCAGCCAGTGCGGGTCTCTTTAATCA
>CAZRIB010000074.1:0-12313 GCA_964600035.1 uncultured Ardenticatenaceae bacterium
AGTGAATACCCTAAAGCGGCCAGGACTGTTCCTAAAACCAGATAAATGGAAACTGAAACCCAACGAATGAACTGAGGCCGGGTAAACGGCCGTTTCCACTTCAAAAACAAACGTTTCATCGAAAAACCTCCAAATAAAAAACCCCGCAGGCAACCACCCTGCGAGGCCTATCATTAATTGATGAATAACAGATTGAAGACGACACCTTAATCTTTAATCTTCAATCTTCAATTATTAACCATCACAAACCTTCACAAATTTCTCGCAAATACGCCCAGGTATAAATACCTTCCCAATGACCATCACTCCAATAAAATTGAAGCCCATAACTACCCGTCTGCTGCACTTCACGGATATTCAACTCCGGGTTATTGGCCTTTTTGTAAGCATCCATATCTGCCGGGCCGCCCATATTATCATGGCTGCCCTTACAAACGACACACGGACAAACGGCACGCAAACCGGCAAAGGTCAGCTCGCTTTCCATGCCATCACTCCAGCGAATTGTTAATACCTTCCGGCTGCGGTCTGCTTGTATACCGGTCGGTCTAATTTGATTTTGCATAACTATCACCTTTTATTAGAGGCTTGCCAGGCGTGTTTCAATTTCCTCTTTCTTGGCCTCATATTGCGCCAATTTATCCCGCTCTTTTTGCACAACTGGCGGCGGCGCTTTTTCTGCGAATGGGCTGGACAGCAGCTTGCTCAACCGGGTAATTTCCTTGTTCAAATCAGCCAATTCTTTGGTAAGGCGTTCCTTTTCCTGGGCCAAATCAACCATACCGGCCAGCGGCAGGTAGCAGGTCACTTCACCAAGAGCAACGGTGACGGCCTGCTCTGGGGCAGCCACCTCTTCGGCAATAGTCAAGGCATCGTCATCCAGTCGGGCGAGCCAAACAAGAATGGGGCGCAGGGCTTCATATTGGGCCAGTTTGCTGCCCACGGCCAGATAGGCGGCAATGAATTTGGCCGGTTCTACGTTGTTTTCTGCACGGGCGGCACGAATGGCACGTACCAGCTCGCGGAATTGTTCAAAGAACACGGCCGTTTCCGGGAAAGCCTCACCTGCTTCTGGCCAATCCGCAATAATCAACGCCTCCGGCCAGCCACCTTCCGGCTCAATTCCCAAATCTGCGGCCACAAACGCCTGCTTCAACTGCTGCCATGTCTCTTCCGTCACAAACGGAATATACGGATGCAGCAGCCGCAGCGAATCATCCAGCACCTTTCGCAGCACCCACAACGTTGTCCAGGCCGTTTCACCGCCCTGCTGAAGCTGCACCTTGGCCAGCTCCACATACCAGTCGGCAAAATCACCCCACAAAAAGTCATACACATGGCGGCCAGCTTCACCAAACTGGTAATTGTCCATCAGCCGGTTGGCATCGGCCGTTACCTCATGCAGCCGGTGCAAAATCCACTGGTCGGCAATGGAGAACTGCATTTTTTCCGGCTTGTCGGCTTTTGTGGCAGAAGCAAGGCCGCGGGTGGTAAAACGGGCCGTGTTCCAGATTTTATTGGCAAAATTGCGATTAGAAGCCACACGTGCCACAGACAAATTCAAATCATTACCCGGCGTGCCGCTGGTAAGCAGCGTAAAGCGCAAGGCATCTGTGCCATATTCCCGCATAACCACCAGCGGGTCAGTGACATTGCCTTTTGTTTTGGACATTTTCTGGCCGTGTTCATCGCGTACCAGCCCATGCAAATAAATGGTGTGGAATGGAATGTCGTTGGTATAAAGCAATGCCGACATGACCATCCTTGCCACCCAGAAGAAAAGGATGTCGTACCCTGTTTCCATCACATCGGTTGGGTAAAAACGCTGCAAATCGGGTGTATTTTGCGGCCAGCCCAATGTGGAAAAAGGCCACAACGCGGAACTAAACCACGTGTCCAGCACATCCGGGTCTTGTTCGATGGTTACGTTCGGGCCGTATTTTTCTTGTGCCTGGGCAAGAGCTTCCTCATCACTGCGGGCCACAATCACCTTGTTGGGGTCACCATCCACATAGTAAGCCGGAATGCGATGCCCCCACCACAGTTGGCGGCTGATGCACCACGGCCGTATATTTTCCAGCCAGTTGTCCCAAATTTTCACAAACCGGTCTGGCACAATGCGGATGCGTCCGCGATGAACGGCATCCAACGCCAGCTTGGCCATTGGCTCTGCGTTCACAAACCATTGGCGGCTAACCATTGGTTCTACCACTTCACCGCCGCGCTGGCTGCGGGGCACGCTCAGCGTGTGTGGCTCTGTTTTGATGGTCAGACCGGCGGCTTCCATGTCTGCCCACAACTTTTTACGGCATTCAAAGCGGTCTAGTCCGGCATAAGGCCCGGCGGCGCTGCTCATGGTGGCATCTTTGTTCATCACGTTGATGATGTCCAGGTTATGCCGCTGACCAATCTCAAAGTCGTTGGGGTCATGGCCGGGGGTTACTTTTAAGGCCCCTGTGCCAAAGGCGATGTCTACGTATTCGTCGGCAATGACGGGGATTTCCCGGTTGATCATGGGGACGAGGCATGTTTTGCCGATGTATTGTTGGTAGCGTTCGTCGTCGGGATGTACGGCAACGGCCGTATCGCCCAAAATCGTCTCCGGGCGCGTGGTTGCAACGGGCAAATAGCCGCCATCTTTCAATGGGTATTTGAAGTGGTACATGAAGCCTTGTTCTTCGGAATATTCCACTTCCAGGTCAGAAACGGCCGTTTGCAGCCCCGGCGACCAATTCACCAGATACTCATCCCGGTAAATCAGCCCCATGCGGTACATGCGAATAAACGCCTCCTTCACCGCCTCAGACAGCCCTTCATCCAGCGTAAACCGTTCCCGGTCCCAGTCACACGACGCGCCCAGATGGCGAAGCTGGCGCGTGATATAGCCGCCATACTTTTCCTTCCATGCCCAGGTACGCCGCAAAAATTCCTCTCGGCCAATTTCCTGCCGGGATGTACCCTCGCTGGCCAACATTTTTTCCACCTGAAGCTGGGTGGCAATACCGGCGTGGTCTGTGCCGGGAACCCACAAGGCAGCCCGCCCCTGCATACGGGCACGGCGAATCATCAAATCTTCCAGGGCAACAAACATGGCATGCCCCATATGCAGTTCACCGGTTACATTTGGCGGAGGGATGGAAATGACAAATGGTTTGGCGTCAGCCGGACGTGCTTCCGGCTTGAACCAGCCGTTTTTCTCCCACCATTCATACAACCGTTCTTCTGTACTGCTAAAATCATATGCTTTGGGCATTTCACTCATAACTAAATCCTCTGATTAAAGATTAAAGATTGAAGATTGAAGATTGAAGATTGAAGATTAACGATTAACGATTTATGGCTCGGTATCGCTTTAATCTTTAATACATTCATCTTTGATTATCAATAAAAAAGCTCTCTCATCCGGTCAAGGACGAGAGAGCCGATTCTCACGCGGTACCACCTTGTTTCCAGCTTTATTTTTTAGCTAAAGCTGGCACTCTGCGCTGTAACGGGCTGACCCGGTTTTGGCTACTTGGTTTCACCAAAACGACTCATGGGCGACTTTTGTAACGGCCGTTTCCGGTGGGCTTCCAGCCAATGACCCACTTCTCTAGTCGGGGGCACGTCACATACTACTCCCAATCAACGTCACAATCAATTTGTTAATGGGTGCAAGTGTAGCAAGCCAACCAACCCATGTCAACCGCTATTTCCAGCGTGTCAAAATGCGTTCCCGCTCAAACACCTGCACACTTAGCCAGACCAACACCCCATCTGCAACAGCAACAATGGCCCCTACCATCATTATGAGCCGGGAATTCAGAATAATCCAGCCCATCGACTGCCCAAAAACCAACATAATCAACGGCAAAATAACCAGCGCGGAAAGCTGTTCCGCAATGCGCGGATCACTTACCCGCGATGAAACCATAATGGCAATACTGACAGAAAGCAGAGCAAGCAGCGGCCCTACGATAAACACAGCCAACAGCCACATGGGATCCATCAATCGAGCAAAAATGGTGTCGTTGACCATAAAGCGGGCACCAACGATGTAGACGAAAAAGCCCGCCCAGGTCGCCAGCACCGCCGGCAGCACAGCCGCCGCCATTTTGCCGGCCAGCAGTTCCGTGGTGGTGATGGGGGTCGCCAGCAGTGGTTCCAGGCTTCGCGATGTTTTTTCGCCAACAATGCTGTAGGCGGCGATGGTTACGGGAATGGCGACGGGCAAAATCATGAACATCATCATGAACAAGCTGGCCGTGTAGACGATGGTGCACTCGCTGCTGTTTAACCCGATGCAGGTGTCGCCAAAAAATTCCAGGTCAGAGGGGGACATTTCTTGTGCCAATGTTGCCTCGTCCACTGACCCGGTAATGCCTATCATAATCAGGGGCAGCGCGGTCATGATAAGTGGTAAAAACAGCACTGTAAAAAGGACTATGCGGTTTTTGAACACTTCTGCCCATTCTTTGCTAATGATCGTTTTTATTTTGTCCATAGTGAATGCCTTTGGGTTGGGAATTGGCTTTAATCTTCAATTATTAATCTTTCATTGATTGATCAATTGCAGGTAAACGTCTTCCAGTGAATGGCGGAGTTCTCCGACAAACTGAATGCCTGCCCCGGCTTCTACCAGTTGGCGGATGAGTGCCGGGTTTTGCTGTTCTGGTTCGTCCAGGGTGACGACGAGTTTGTTGTCAACGGCCGTTACCTGTTTCACGTCTGGCTGGCTGGCAACAAGCTGCTGGTACGCGGCCGCTTCCTCCGCAAGATGAAAGACCACTTGACGGCCGTATAACTGCTTTCGCAAACCGGCCGGTGTATCCAGCACCCGCAAATGCGTCTTAAACACAGCAATCCGGTCACAAAGCCGGTCAGCCTCATCCAGATTGTGCGTACACAAGAAAATGGTGCGCCCCTGCCCCTTTAGCTCCGCAATAAAATCACGAACCAGTTTAGCTGCCTCCGGGTCCAGCGCCGACGTCGGCTCATCCAGAAAAAGCACCTTTGGCTCATGCAGCAGCGCCCGGGCAATCGCCAGCTTTTGCTTCATCCCCTTGCTGAACGTTCCAGCCGCATCGTGCCGCCGCTCCCACAAGCCCAGCATCCGCAGATATTTTTCCACCTGTCCGGCCACGTCTGCCACTTCATACAGGTGGGCAAAAATTTCCAGATTTTTCAAGGCAGAAAGGCGGTCGTACAGACCCGGCGTTTCGGTCAAAATACCCACCCGCCGCCGGATTTCCTGGTCGTCTTGCCCCACGCGGTAGCCCATGATGGTGGCTGTGCCGCTGGTAGGGGCGATGAGGCTGGTGAGCATACGCACGGTGGTGGTTTTGCCTGCGCCGTTTGGCCCTAAAAAGCCAAACACTTCTCCTTCGCCAATTTCCAGCGTCAGCCGATCTACGGCCGTTACGGTATCAAACTGCTTGGTTAAATTTACGGTTTGTATCATAGTCATTCTTTTCGGAAGTGTCAGCTAAATTTACTGTCATCCAACTGCTCAGGTGTTACCACCGGGGTGCTGGCTTCCGTCGGGGTAACCAGCTCCGGCAAAGGTTCCGGCTCCGGTTCTGCCGGTTCACTGCGCCGCAAACACCAGATGATGCCTACTGCGCCCAGGGCAATCAGCCCAATCAGCCCTTCGGTAATGACTGGATTGGTGCGCACAACAGCGATAACGGCCGTTGCATTCAGCAGCGCATGAAACGCAATCGAATAAAACAACCACTGCTTTTGCCCGCGCACAAACACCTGCAAAACCAACAGCGACATTGCCAAATGGCTGGCAATTGCAAAGACCCGCTCCACAAAGCCCAACAGCGTCAGCGGTAAGGGTGTGTTAAACAGCGCGTCAATTTGCGCCTGTACCTGAGGCATCATCTCCGGCGGAACCGTTTCCAGCAGCATGCCGTTCCGCATGGCGGCCATTGCCACAAAATTAATCAGACCCAGCCCGCCAACAATAATGGCTTCAATGCCGCCGTGTCCTGCGCCCAACATCAACCCTTGTGCCCAGGTGCGGGCATCCTTCGCCCAAAAACGGTAAGCCAGATAACGGGCTGTTTCCTCAAATACCCCCGCCGACAAACCCAAAAAGAGGGCATACACAACCAGCGTTCCCGTTTGCGTAACATCTGCCGGAATAAGTTGAAGCTGCTGCAAAATGAGCCAGTTAAAAGGAATGTGCCCCACCTGTGACAGCACAAATGTGACCGCCCCGATGCCAAACAGCCCCCAGCCGGGACGGTAGCGGCGGGCAATGTACGCTCCCACCGCCAGCGGAAAGACAATCATTAACAAAAAATTGAGCGACAACAAAATGTAAATCATCACAACTCCCGGGGTAATGGACAACGATTTAATGGACTTGATGAATAATGATTAAAAACAGAATCTTCCCCACCTTACGGCAAATTTTAACATAAAGTTGCATGGTAAACCCATTCCCTACCTCTTCCCATGCCATCGGTTATAATTACGCACGCATGGATACGCGCCATGCGGCAGCGCCACACGTTTACCCATACTTGCGGCACAAAATCTATACGCGCTTTGGAGGGCCACCCACATGACGGAACAAGGCTTGAATATCACCGTGATTGAAGAGATTAAACAATTGGTTGAGACCAGGGCGTGGGAGCAGATACGCCCGCTGCTTGAGCAGGTGCATCCGGCAGATATTGCTGAACTGCTGGATGAACTGGAACCGGAAACGGCCGTTATCCTGTTCGGCCTGCTGCCCACAGAAACAGCCAGTGAAGTACTGGATGAAACAGGCGGCCGTATTCGCGGCGAAATTGTCGAAAACGTAGACGATGAACGGCTGGCAGACCTGCTGGACGAGCTGCCTATGGACGACGCCGCCGAATTTCTGGAAGATTTGCCAGAAGAGGTTTCCAGCAAACTGCTCTCTTTGATGGAGCCGGAAGAAGCAGAAGATGTGCGTGAACTGCTGGCATATGAAGAAAACACCGCCGGCCGTCTCATGAACAGAGATGTGGTGGCACTGCGGCGGCAGTGGACCATTGATGAAACCCTTAATTACCTGCGCTCGCTGGAAGATGCCGAAACTCTCACCTATCTATACGTGGTTGACCGCGACGACAAGCTCATCGGTGTGGTGGCTTTGCGCAATCTGGTTCTGGCAAAACCAGACCAAACCATCGAAGAGATTATGTCGCGGGAAGTCGTCTCTGTGCCCGTTACGGCCGATCAGGAAGAATTGGCTGAAATGGTCGCCAAATACGACTACTTTGCCATCCCCGTTGTCGATGAAAACGAGCGGCTGGTAGGTGTCGTCACCGTTGACGACGTGCTGGACATCTTCGAAGAAGAAGTGACAGAAGACATCCAGCGGTTGGGTGGTTCTGAACCATTGGAACAGCCTTACTTTGCCGTTTCTACCTTCCAGATTTTCCAAAAGCGCATTGGCTGGCTGCTGCTGCTGTTTGTGGCATCAACTCTGTCCGGCGAAGTGATTCGCATGTTCCAGCACGAACTGGATGTTGTGGTTGCCCTGGGCTTCTTCATCACCCTCATCACCGGTACAGGCGGTAATGCCGGTTCACAAACCGTCGCCACCATTATCCGTGCCATCACGCTGGACGAAGTACGCATTTCCAATATGTGGCATGCGTGGCGGCGAGAAGTATCTGTGGGTTTTATGCTTGGCTTTGTCATGGGTGTTGTGGGGATTGCCCGCGCCCTGCTGTGGCACACCGGTTTTGAAGTAGCGATGGTGGTTGCCCTGACGCTGCCCATCGTGGTTATCTGGTCTACAACCGTCGCCACCGTCATCCCCATTTTGGCTGACCGGTTCAACATTGACCCCACGGTGATCAGCGGGCCAATGATTGCCACCATTGTCGATGCCAGCGGGTTGTTGATTTATTTTTCCCTGGCAAAGACGATTTTGGGGATTTAGGAAGGAGACGCCATCGGTTGTGCTGACCACCATGAATGAAAATGTGGCTGGTGGCAACGCAGTTTCGTAATTCGTAAGTCGTAATTTGTAATTTTCAGGAGATTGGGAGATTGGGAGATTGGAGATTGAGGGATTGGTGAAGCTGCTGCGGCAGGCGGAGCGGGTGACGGTGCTGACGGGGGCGGGTATTTCGGCGGAAAGCGGCGTGCCGACGTTTCGCGACGCGCAAAGCGGGCTGTGGGCGCAATATGACCCGACTGAACTGGCAACGCCGGAAGCCTTTGCGGCGAATCCGGCGCTGGTGTGGGAGTGGTACGCGTGGCGGCGATCGCTCATTGCCTGCGCACGGCCGAATCCCGGTCATATGGCATTGGCAAAGATGGCTGGCTATTTCCCCCACTTCACGCTCATCACCCAAAATGTAGACGGGCTGCACCAGCAGGCCGGCAGCGAGGCCATTGAACTGCACGGCAATATCTGGCGGGTAAAGTGTGCGGCCAACGAGCATCGACCGGCTAATTGGCAGACACTGCCGGGGAAGCCGCCTGCCTGCCCGCAGTGCGGCAGTTTGCTGCGGCCAGATGTGGTGTGGTTTGGGGAGGGTTTGCCGCGCATGGCGTTGAGTGCGGCATTTGCGGCGGCGAAGGCGTGTGATGTTTTCTTTTCTGTTGGTACATCGTCGTTGGTTCAGCCTGCGGCGTCGCTGCCATTTACGGCCGTTGAGCATGGCGCTGTGCTGGTAGAAATCAATCCACAAAACACCCCCCTCACCCCCTACGCCGATTATGCGCTCAAAGGCGCGGCGGGAGAGGTGCTGCCATCGCTGGCGGAAAGTTTAATGCATAAAGAGTAAAGATTTAAGATTAAAGAGTGAAGATTAAAGGCGGCTCCTGCTTCAATCTTTAATTTTTAATACTTCAACACCTCCCCGCTTTACATAAACGTTTGTGTCGTTTATACTAAAACGCATGACGGCAAAAAAAGGTCCGCCTCCGCAAGAACGTCGTGTTCCCATGAGTGTTGTTTTAATGACCATTGGCTGCATATTGCTGGTAACGACTGCGGCTGTTTGGGTGCTTGCGCCGTCGTTGATGCCGCCGGTTTTGTATACGGCCGTGTCCCCCTACCTGCCCAAGCCAGCCCCCCTGCCAACCCGCATTCCCATTGCCACCGCCCCCACACCAGCACCCACCGCCACAACCGCCCAAACAGAAATTGTTGTGCCGGGCATTGACGCAGACGCTAACAGCGAAACGGCCGAACTTGAAAACATGGGTCTGGTCAACGCTCAGGAACTTATCAAAAAAGACCCCTATGCAGGCTGGCCTGTCCGCATCGAAATCCCCGCCATTCAACTGGATGCCCCCATTGACCAGGTAGGCTTAACCCCCATTCAAGGTGCTGATGGCGTGACCTACTACCAATGGCAAGTACCAGACGCTTACGAGGCCGGATGGCACTTCAACAGCGCCATGCTCGGTGAACCGGGCAATACTGTTCTTAACGGCCACCACAACGTGTACGGTGAGGTTTTTCGTGATTTGGTAGATTTGGAACCGGGAGATGAAGTCATTTTGTATGACCGTAACCAGGCCTATTATTACGTCGTCACCGACAAAGAAATTCTGGAAGAACGTGACCAGCCTCTTTCTGTGCGGCTGGAAAATGCCAAATGGATTCAGGCAACTGAAGATGAACGTGTCACACTCATTACCTGTTGGCCTTATACAGACAATTCTCACCGGCTGGTCGTTGTTGCCAAACCGGTGGATGTTGGTAATTAATGATTCAAGATTAAAACGGAGGGAAAAATGAAAAAAGTATCGTTTGTCTTGCTGCTGTTGGTTGTGGTGCTTTCGTTGACAATGGGTACAGTGCTGGCACAAACTACGACCGGCGAACGCAAGGGAACCATTCAAGGGTTGGTATACGAAGATGTTGATGGTGACGGTAAATGTGTAAACACAGGCGTTGCAGGTGAAAATCCGGTTGAAGGTGTGGACATTGAATTTGTCAGCAGTGATGAACAGACAGTTTTCACCCTTTATTCTGGCCCGGATGGCATTTATGGCGCGTTTGCGATGGGCTTTAGTTACTGGAAGCTGACAGCCAAGCCAAGCAGTGATTGGGTGGTCACTTCTGAAAATCCGGTGTACGTTCCCATTTTTGAGGATTCGTTGGTGGCGACGGGTGTGAATTTCTGCGTGCAGAAGGCTGGCGCCAGAGGCGCGGCCGTCGTATTGCCGCAATCGGGTGGTGCGTATCAGGGTTGGTGGACGGCCGTTATCGCTTTCGTCGCGCTCGCATTCATTGGCACAGGTGCAGCACTGGAAGTAAAACGGCGCTTCAGTTAGCCAAAGCGTTTGTTGCGAACCCAAAGGGGCAAGGAGATCATCTTTGCCCCTTTTTTATGGAACCAGCAGGACTTTGCCTACATTTTTTCGATCGTGGATGTATTGATGGGCATCGGCAGCCTGGTCAAAGCGGAATGTACGGTCAACATGCGGCCGAAATAACGCCTCATCATACCAGGTTACAATTTCAGCCATCCAATCCTGAAACATGGCGGCGTGCTCCCAGAGATGGCCTAAATTCACCCCGGAAACAGATTTGTTGTCATTCATCAATTTAAGCGGGGTGTAAAAAGGCAGCATGATCAGGGATTGCAGCAGGGCAAGAATGGAACGTTTTTGACCAGAAACGCCGCTGCTCATGCCATAATGCACCAGCCGCCCGGCCGGAGCCAGAAGCCGGTAATTTTTAGGCCAATGTTTGCCACCCAATGGGTCTAGAATCAGGTCTACCCCCCGCCCGGCCGTCAAATCATTAATAACGCGCTCGTAATCGTGGCTGCGGTAATCAATGGGGTGCTGCAAGCCACGATCCAGCAAGAAGTCGTGCTTTTCCGGCGAAGCAGTACCGTACGTTTCTGCACCCAAAATTTTGCAGATGTCCAGTGCGGCCAGCCCAACACCGCCGCCAGCCCCATGAATGAGCACGCGGTTTTTGGGACGCAATGACCCCATGATGCGTAATGCCATGTATGCGGTCAGGTAATTGACTGGCAGGGCAGCACCCTCAGTGGCAGGCATCCAGGCCAGTCGATGAAATGCCTGTTTGTGGGGCACACAAACAACGTCGCTGTACCCGCCAAATCGAGTCAGGGCAAAAACTTTGTCGCCTTCTTTGAAGTTGGGCACGCCCTGGCTGACCATGTCTACTGTTCCAGCGACTTCGTAGCCGGGCACGTAGGGGATAGGCGGGGCATCGGGGTAGATGCCCATGCGTCCCAGCAGGTCGGCAAAGTTGATACCGGCGGCTTCGACACGAATGCGGATTTCACCGTTTGCTGGGGTGGGGTCGGGTGCTTCACGAATTTGCAATGTTTCCGGTGGACCGGCTTTGGTTATCCAGATTTGTTTCATGGTTTTGGTGATTTGGGATTGGTGGTTGGTAATTGATTTGAGTATAACGGCCGTTTCCCATTCAGCAAAACAGATTTGACAAGCCTATACCCCTTTGATACCTTTCCTGCTGTTGATACAGGAACGAACAAATGCCAAAAATTAACGCACTAGACGATAATTCACCGGGTAACGACTTGAGCCATCAGGCCATTGAAGATTACCTGAAAACCATTTATGCCCTGGCTGAAAACGAAAGCCCGGTCAGCACCTCCCGCATTGCAGAAGCCCGCCATGTTAAACCCGCCTCCGTCACCAATATGATCCAGCGGCTGGCAAAGCTGAATTTGGTCAATTATGAAAAGCATTACGGCGTGACATTAACAGAAGCAGGCTTAAAAATTGCGCTTGAAGTAATTCGCCATCACCGGCTGCTTGAGCTGTATTTAATTGAAGCGCTTGGGTTTCGGTGGGATGAGGTGCATGAACAGGCGGATTTGCTGGAGCATGTGATTAGTGAAAAGATGGAGGAGCGTATTGCGGAAGCGTTGGGGCATCCAACTGTCGATCCGCATGGCGCGCCTATTCCTGCACCAGATGGGACGATGCCAGAGATTACTTCGCTGCCGTTGACGGCGCTGCAGGCTGGAGATACGGCCGTTATTGCTGAAGTCAACGACGACAACCCGGAAATACTGCGTTATCTGGCCGAATTGGGGTTGATTCCCGGTGCAGAAATTGGCGTAACGGCCGTTGCCCCCTTTGACGGCCCACTGACTTTACAGGCCCAAAACAAAGAGATTGTCCTGGGCTTTGCCCTTGCCAAGCAGCTTTTTGTGACCACCCAAAATGATTAAAGACTTCTCTGAAAAATTATGAATTATGAATTATGAATTATGAAACAACTCTTGCCACTTGCCACATGCCACTTGCCACATTTTTATTCATGGTGGTCAGCGCAGCCAATGGTGTCTCTTTAATCTTTAATCTTTACTCT
>CAZRIB010000075.1:0-4655 GCA_964600035.1 uncultured Ardenticatenaceae bacterium
TTTGTAATTCGTAATTTTCACAGGCATCAATCTTCGATTTTTATTTTCGAGTATACTTCTGGGGGCAGGTCATACACCACCACCGCTCTCATGGTATCATATGACTGCCATTTGATTGTTGTATTGCCGTTTTTTTAGCGTTTATTTTGACACAGCCGCCCATGACATTGGTACTAAAGATGGCCTTTTTAGGCCCTTTGCACATTCGCTGGCAGGATGACACGGCCGTTAACCTGACATCAGCAAAAGCCCAGGCCCTGTTGTGCTACCTGGCCATGCACGGCCGTGCCATCCCCCGCACCACCCTCGCCACCCTCCTGTGGAGCGATCTACCAGACACCGATGCCCGCCGCAATTTACGCGGGGTCATCCTGAAACTGCGGCAAGCCATCGGCAACTACTTAATCATTACCCCCCAAACCCTTGCCTTCAACCGGGAACTGCCCCATTGGCTGGATACCGCCCAATTTCAAGAAGCCATTGCCACCGCCAGCAGCGCTGCCCCCAACAGCCTGGCCCAAATCAATCAGCTTGAAGCCGCTCTTGCCCTCTATCGCGGCGACTTTTTAGCCGATTTGCACGTGCGCAATGCCACCATGTTTGAAGAGTGGCTGACACAAGAACGCACCCACTTTCGGGAAAAGGCGTTGACCGCTTTCCAAACAGCCATGAGCATCCATGAAGCACGCGGCTCATACAGTAAAGGCATTGCCCTGGGGCGGCAGGCGTTGACACTGGACGGCGCACGGGAAGAGATTCATTTGCTGCTAATGCGGCTGCTGGCTTTGGATGGGCAGCGGGCGGCGGCCTTGCGCCAGTATGAACAGTGTAAATCGGCATTGGCCGGGCAGTTGGGTATGCAGCCATCGCCGGAGCTGGCGGCTTTGGCTGAGCAAATTCGTGCAGGGCAGTTGGTAAAACGGGAAACGGCCGTTTCCCCACCACCGCCACCGCCACAACCAACCCCCATCACCGCTCCAGCCGCCTTTGTCGTTGGCCCGCCCATCCAACACCCGCGCCAATTTTTTGGCCGCGAGCGCATCCTCAAACGGCTGTTCGGCCTCATCCGGCAAAAACCCCTGCAAAATGCGGCCGTTATTGGCCCCCGGCGCAGTGGCAAAACATCACTCCTCCACTACCTGCGCACCATTACCACCACCCCCCCATCCCAACTGCGGCCGGGACAAACGCACCAATGGCTGCCCAACCCCCATCATTACCGTTGGGTTTTTGTCGATTTTCAAGATGCCCGGCTGGGAACACGCGCCGGCCTCATGTCCCACTTGCTCAAAGAAATGGGACTGCCCCAACCGCCAGACCTCCATCTTGATCACTTTTTGGACATCGTGAGCGATGAACTGACACAGCCCACCATCATTTTGCTGGATGAAATTGGCGCAGCCATGGAACGATACCCCGAACTGGACAATGCCTTTTGGGAAAGCCTGCGCTCTCTGGCATCCCACCAAACAGGCGGCAATCTGGGGTTTGTGCTTTCAGCATCCCAACCGCCAGACCAGCTTGCCCACCACAGCGGCCTGGGATCGCCCTTTTTTAACATTTTTGGCTACACGGCCGTACTCTCCCCCCTTACCCAGGAAGAAGCACAAGAATTTATTCAAAACAGCCCCATTCCCATCCCGCCGGAAGAAGCGGCCTGGATATTAGCCCAAAGCCAGGGCTGGCCTATTTTGCTGCAGCTGCTTTGCCGGGAATATGTTTTGGCACACGAAGATGGCACCCCAACCGAACAGTGGCAGCAAGAAGCCCTGGCACAAATGGCCCCGTTCAAGCAAGCCCTGGAAAATGGTGAATAACAGATGAGGAATGGTGAACACCCGTCCCCCCAAATTACCCAATTACCCAATTACCCAATAACTCAATAACCAACACCCAATAACCATTAACATGACCACAGAACGACAAAACAGCTATACCGATGCCCCACAACTTTCTCGCAGCATCTTGCTGGGAAGCGGCCGTTTACTCTTCTGGCTCTTCTTCCACCCCTCCGCCTGGCGCAACCACCTGGCACAAGTCGATGCCACCCTCTCCCCCGACTTTTGCCTGATTGAAACCACACGTTTTCAATGGAAACGGCCGTCCTTTTGGCGATTCCTGCTCATGTCGGCCATCGCCTGGCCCCTGCTGGCCGTACTGACCATCGTCGCCATCCTGCTGCTGCTAAACGTTCCCGGTGAAGGCATCCTACTAGGCGTTTCTCTCGGCATCGCCTTTGGTCTCGTCAGCAGCCTCATTGCCGCCCTGGTAGGCAGCGTCGCCATCTCGGCAGCCGTCGGCACGGCCGTTACCCTCATCGTCGGCATCCTCAGCAGCCTCATCCTCGGCACAGCGCCGCAGCTAACCACACTCCCCTTCAACCTGACACTGGCCACCCTGCTTGGCATCAGCGGCGGTCTGGCAGGCGGCCTCGCCTATGGCGTCGCACTGGGCATCGCCACCTCACCCACCATCCCCAACCCCACCACATCGCTGGCCCGGCAAATCAGCGGCGTCATCATGGGGCTGCTCATCGGCGGACTGGGCGGCTTCGCCATCAGCACCTTCCGCCAAACATGGATGACCGGCTTCCTGTTAGGCATCGCTTTCATGCTGGCCTTGCGCCTGCTCAGCCGCCAATGGCCTGTGTCAATCACCGGCGGACTTCTGGTTGGCATTGGCGGCACATTACTTACAAATACCCTGTCACTATCCGAATCGAGGGCATTATTAGGCGGCATTGGCCTGCTGGCAATGGGTGCAGCCCTGTTTGCCCTGCCCTATGTACTGGCAGAACGCATTGCTGGAGCCTGGGCTGGGGCATTGGCCGGGGCACTGGGGGCCTGCGGCGGTCTTTACTTCTTCCTGCTGCCAGATGGCGACATCACTTCTTTGGCCTTGTTTATGGTGGGGGGCGTTTTGCTGGGATTAACGTTGGCCTGGTGGCGGCCAGTGCTTGCCTATCCCTTTTTGATGGCGTGGAATATGCTGCTGCTTCGGTTGGATGAAGGACGGGCAGAACGGCCGTCTCCCTACCCCCTCTTCCAATACCACTCCGCCTTTTGGGACGAACGCCAGCGGCTGCCACTGGTTGGACTGGATAATCACCTGCTGCTGGTTATGCGCCACTGGCCGGAAGAAGGCGAAGCGGCATTGGCTTATTTGGCGGCCAGCCACCAACGCTGGGCAGCCCAGGCCGCCCAGGTAGAACTGGATGCCCAACAACTGGCCGCATGCGATACGGCCGTTGCCATTGGTCAGGCACACCACGCCCTTTCAGCCGGAGAATTGGCCGGGCCAGCCAGCGCCCTGCTGCGTACATTCAGCCGCATCAGCCAGGACACCCACGCCGCCAGCCGTCAGGAAAGCATATACAACCAACGGCTGGCCTTTAGCGCCATAGAAGACCGTCTGGACAGCTTGCTGCGCGAATTAACCCGCAGCCAGGATACTTACGCCATCCGTTTTCGCCCCGTTGCCGAACAATGGCGGCAGATCATCGCCGCGTCCGTGCGCCAACTGGCAGCAGAAGCCGAACAGCGCCAGGAAATAGACAGCCCTTACGTCATTGGTGTCCCGCTTACCGATAAGCAGGAAATTTTCATCGGGCGCACCGACATTAGCGCCCGCATTGAACAGCTTCTACTTGACCGCCGCCAGCCGCCTTTGCTGCTTTATGGCCAGCGGCGGGTCGGCAAAACGTCACTGCTCAACAATTTGGGGCGACTGCTGCCCAGCACCATTGTGCCGCTGTTTGTCGATCTGCAAGGGCCAGCTTCCCGGGCGGTGGATAATGCCGGTTTTTTGTATAACGTCGCCCGTTCGATGATTCGTTCGGCGGAACAGCAGCGCCATTTGGTGCTGCCGCCGCTCACCCGTGAGGTTTTGGCAGCAGACCCGTTTACCCGTTTTGAGGAGTGGCTGGATGAGGTGTCTGTGGCGCTGGAGCCGGGTTTGGCTTTGTTGATGCTGGATGAGTTTGAGGTGCTGGCAACGGCCGTTACCCATCAACGCTTTGATGCCGAAGCTGTCATGGGCATGCTGCGCCATCTTATTCAACACAAACCACGCTTCAAAGTCCTCCTGTCTGGCTCTCACACGCTGGATGAATTTGAGCAGTGGGCCAGCTACCTGATTAATGTGCAGGTTATTCACATGAGTTACCTGCGTCCAGAGGAAGCCCGGCAGTTGGTGGAAGCGCCCGTTGCCAATTTTGCCCTGCGCTATGAACCGGCAGCCAGTGAACAGGTTGTTTGGCTGACTCGCGGCCACCCCTTTTTGGTGCAGCTTCTTTGTGCGGAAATTGTGGCCTTGAAGAATGAGCAGCTCCCTAGCCAAAGGCGGTTGGCAACAGTGGCGGATGTGGAAACGGCCGTGCCCAGGGCGTTGGCACACGGCGCACTGTTCTTTGCCGACATCGCCAAAAACCAGGTAAACGACACAGAGCGGGAAGTACTGCACATGATGGCCGCCCGTCAGGAAACAGTCGTCTCCCGGCAGGCGCTGGTAGATTATATTCCCAGCCTCATGGCGCTGGAGCAGGCATTGGTACGGCTGCAAAATCGGGAGCTGATTGAACAGGTTTCAGGGGGGTATCAGTTTCAAGTGCCGTTGGTACGGCGCTGGTTTCGGGAAAGGCCGGGGTGGTAATTGAG
>CAZRIB010000075.1:4755-12250 GCA_964600035.1 uncultured Ardenticatenaceae bacterium
TAACAACAGGTATTAGTTATCACCTTGCATATTCATATCGCTGCCTTCTTCCATGTTCATGTCCATGTTCATTGGCATGTCGGCAGAGTCGCGAATATCGGCCGTGACGACCATTTCTCCGGCTTTGGCAAACGTGAGTGTGATGTCATACGTGTCTCCGGGGGTGAATTCGGCCGATTTGCCTAAACACATCACATGCATACCGCCCACCTTTAGTTCTACCGTCTCTCCGGCAGGTATCGGAATAGAACCACCCGGCACAGGACGCATGCCCATTACGTCATTTTCCTTCATGTACATTTCATGCAGTTCGGTAGAGGTACACACATCCACAGATGCCGACAGTAATTCGTCATCCTGGTTGGTGTTGTTGGTAATGGTCATGTAAAAAGCACCATTGTCGGCCACAGCCGGGGATGTGCGTCCCCAGGCATCGGTCACCACTAGCTCGCCCCCACTGCTGCTGCAAGCCGCCAACATAACACCTGCCACCAGCAAGACAGCTATAACAAAATACCGTTTCATGTCATTCTCCTTTGGAAATTACGATTACAAATTACAAATTACGAATTACGAAGCAACCGCAGCATCCTTGCTGCGTTTGCCACCTGCCACTGTGTTTACTCTTTCAACAAAATTTGCAAATCATGTACAAACTCTTCCGGCGTTGTGCCAAAGGAATAGGTTGCCCGAAAATTGCCAGCTTTGTCGATGAGTATGACGCTGGCAGTGTGATCAACCAGATAGCCGCTTTCGGCCGTTCCCTCATGGGCTTCGTAATAGATGCCGTATAAACCGGCGGCCTGGGCAATTTCTTCTTCTGTGCCGGAAAGACCAATGAAGGTGGGGTGAAAATGGGCGGCATATTCTGCCACGACTTCTGGCGTGTCCCGCCTGGGGTCTACCGAAACCATCATGACTTGTACGTTTTCGCCTTCATCCCCCAGTTCATTGACAGCCCGCTTCAGGTCCAGCAGGGTGCTGGGACACACATCCGGGCAAAAGGTGTAGCCAAAATAAAGCAGCACAATCTTGCCTTGAAAGTCGGAAATGGAGATGTCACGGCCGTCTACATACGTCAGCGTAAAGTCAGGGGCAGGAAACGGCTCACTCATCTCCGTGCCAACCAACTCGGCAGGCGTACAGGCACTCATCGCCACAGCAAAAAACACAACAAGAGAAAATAAAACAAGAATGCGCCTGGTAAACATGGGCTGGTTATTCCTCTGGCACGGCGGCTTGATTGGGATCCATTGCCTGGAAAATATACGCCGTTGCCTCCGGCATGGTCATCATGACGCCGCCAAATCCCTTTTGAAACCGTTGGGCATCTGCCGGACGGCGAAAGGCCACAACGGATGGCGTGCAGCAAATGGTGATGTCGGGTTGGGTCACATAAACGGCCGTTTGCGCACTAATGACCTGCCCGGAAATAAAATCTGTAACAAGCGCGGCCTGTATCTGGCTGCCCATGTTGTGAATTTGCATGAGGCCGCAGTGTGGACAGCAGGCACGCTGGTGACGGCCGTTTCGCAAATGCAAAATCACCTGCGTATGGGCGCTGCCCGTGTGATAACAGGTTGGGCAGTGGGCATCTGCGGTCGATGCGGCTGCCGTTACCACATCTTGCTCCTCAACCAATACTGCACCACCGCGCACCTTACGCAGCCTGCCCAACTGCGCCAACTGCTGCAAATCCCGATGTATCGTCATTTCAGAAACAGCCAGCAACGCACTCAACTCATGCACAGACACAGAGCCATTGGCCTCCAAAAGCGCCATAATTTTTGCTTGTCTTTCTGCTGGCAGCATTCTGTCCCTCTAAAAATAAAGATTGATGATTAAAGAGTAAAGTCTATGATGTGATATTTTGTGATTATAACATCATATCACACATTATCACACAAAACCTTACATTGCCTCTTAACAAAAAGCAAACATTGAGTCTACCGACAAAAAACGCAAAGAAATGCCAGAAAAAAATCGTTCTTTCTTCAATTCGTTGTTCTGCTTTCTGCCTGAAACAAACCCAGACCTGAATAGTTGCACAGGAAATTAAACTTCCCCTATTTTCTTACCCAAGTGACAAAAGTTGATGTACCATAATGACTCCCACAACTTAACGAACTCGCTAAAAATTGGAGAAAGAACCGTGAAAGTACATCCCGCATTTGATTGGCACGAGATTGCACGCCTGGCTTTGTGTTCCCGCATTTTGGATGAATTGGAAGAAGATGAGCTAACACCGCAGGGATTGGTGAAATATCAATTTTCTGCACGCGGGCATGAACTGGGTCAACTTTTGGTCAGCCAACTGCTGACAAAGCCGTATGATGCCGCCAGTGTGTATTACCGGTCACGGCCGTTTATGTTGGGCAGCGGTTTAACCCTGGAAGAAGCCATCGCCTCCGACATGGCACGGCAAGGCTCCATCACCGGCGGGCGGGATGTCGGCGTGGTCTTTTCCATGCCCCGCCGCAGCCGTGCCCTGGTACTGCCCATGGCCGCCGACGTCGGCTCCCAATACACACCCGCGGCTGGCTATGCCCAGGCACTGCGCTACTACGTAGAAGAGTTGGGCGAAACGGCCGTACAGGGCAGCATCGCCGTCGTCTTTGGGGGAGACGGCTCTGTCGCCGCCAACGGCTTTTGGTCAGCCCTGACAATGGCCACCACCCTCCAGCTCCCCCTGCTGTTCATCATCGAAGACAACCGCTACGCCATCTCCGTAAAATCGCCTTTGCAAACCCCCGGTGCAAACATTGCCGCCAATCTGGCCGCCTTTCATGGCCTGACGGTGTGGGATGGCAGCGGCACAAAACCGGCAGAAACGGCCGTATTGGTAGAAACGGCCGTCAACCACGTGCGGGCAGGCAAAGGCCCCGGCCTGCTGCGTCTGCAAGTCCCCCGGCTCTCCGGCCATTCCAGCGTAGACAACCAGGCCTACAAAACAGAAGCCGAACGCGAAGAAGAGTGGAAGCATGACCCCATCCCGGCGCTGCAAAAATACCTCGTTCCCGCCATCATGAGCGAACTGGAGTGGGGCACATTGGTAGAAGAAGCCAATACGGCCGTACTGGCCGCCGCCAAAGCCGCCAAAGCCCAGCCAACCGCCAACCCGGATACCGTCAAACAATTCGTCTTTTCCACACCAGACCATCCCCAGCAAGTAGGCGGCCTTTTAGCCCAGGGTGTTACCTTGCCCCAGGGCAGCCCCCACCCCCGCCCCACAGACCCGCGCCGCCTCAATATGGTAGAAGCCATCCGCCGCACACTGGACACAGAACTGGCAGCCAACCCGCGCATGCTGCTCTTTGGCGAAGACGTAGGTTACAAAGGCGGCGTGCATGCCGCCTCGCTGGGACTGCAAAAAAAGTATGGCGACTGCCGCGTGTTTGATACCAGTTTAAGCGAGGAGGGGATTATTGGCCGGGCGGTAGGTATGGCACTGGCCGGTTTGCTGCCCGTGCCCGAAATTCAGTTTCGCAAATACGCTGACCCGGCAACGGAACAAATTAACAACCTGGGCACGATACGCTGGCGCACAAACGGCCGTTTCGCAGCCCCGCTCGTCATTCGCATACCCGGCGGCTACCGCAAAATTGGCGATCCCTGGCACAGTGTCACCAGCGAAATTACCTTTGCCCACCAGCCGGGGCTGCTTTTTGCCTGCCCCTCCAACGCGGAAGATGCGGTTGGTCTGCTGCGAACAGCACTGCGCGGCAATGACCCGGTAATCTTTTTTGAACACCGCGCCATGCTGGATGCCGCCTGGGCAAGACGGCCGTATCCCGGCGACGACTTCATGCTCCCCTTTGGGCAGGCTTCACTGCTCCGGCAAGGGCATGACTTGACCATAGTCACCTGGGGGGCAATGGTGGAGCGCTGTGAACAGGCCGTAGATGCGTTGCAGGCCAGTGTCGATTTAATTGATTTGCGCACGCTCGTACCGTGGGACGAAACGGCCGTGCTCAACTCCATCCGCAAAACAGCCAAATGCCTCATTGTCCACGAAGACATCGGCTTTGGCGGCTTTGGCGCAGAAATTGCCGCCACCCTCGCCGACAAAGCCCTCATGGACCTGGATGCCCCCATCAAACGCATCACCGCCCCATCCGTGCCCATCCCCTTCAGCCAGGAACTCATGGACAATGTTGTGCCCACCACCGCCCGCATTCAGCAGGCCATTACCGACCTGATTGCCTTTTAATATGCACAAAGAGTGATGGTTAAAGCATGGTGGCAGGTGGCAGGTGGCAGGTTGCAGGTTATGTTACTTGCCACATGCCACTTGCAAACTTGCCACTTCTGCAACAAAAAACCCCGGCGTTTACCGGGGTTTTCATTTATTCATCACAAAGCTTGCGCTTACCGGCGACGACTGCCGCCTGTGAGCAGAAAAACGTAGTAAAGCAGTGTCCCAATGGCCGAAACGGCCGCAGCCACATACGTCAATGCTGCCGCATCCAACACCTTGTCCACACCTTTAATTTCATCGCCAATCAAAACACCATTGCTAACCAAAAGCTGTTTGGCGCGTTTGGAAGCGTCAAATTCCACAGGCAGGGTGACAAGGGTAAACAACACCGCCGCCCCAAAAAGCAGCACACCGCCCCACGCCAGCGTCGTAAAGTTAAGCAGCAAACCGCCAATAAACAGCCAGGGGGCTAATGAACTGCCAAATTGGGCAGCCGGAACCAGCGCACTGCGAAGCTGCAGCGGCATGTAGCCATTGGCATCTTGCAAGGCATGTCCCATCTCATGGGCAGCCACACCTGCTGCGGCAATGCTGGGTGTACGGTAAACCTCCGGGCTTAGGCGCAGCACCTTGGCACGTGGATCATAGTGGTCGCTCAAGAAGCCTTTGGACTCCTCAATGGCCACGTCGTATAACCCTTGGGCATCTAACAGCGCGCGAGCTACTTGTGCGCCGGTTACACCGCGAAGTGTGCGCACTTTGGCGTACTTGTTGAATGCGCGCTTAACACGTGACTGCGCCCACAAGCCTAGCAGCAGCCCCGGCAGCGCAAACACGAGATATAACGGATCGAAAAACATATCGGCTCCTTATCCTTTAAGGAAAAGATTAATTGGTTATTGATTGTTGACTGTCACTGTGGCTTTTGCCGGTTCGGCCTTTGCTTGCTGTTTTTGCAGCCGTTTGGCTATCTGCAAAAGAATGAAGCTTGTACCCAATGCGGGTAAAACAATGGCCCAGAAGATTGCTGTGTTTAACATAACTTTACTCCTTTGTTTCGGCAATTCGCCACTTGGTTTTTAATGTCCGGTAATTTGCCAGTAACATGGTTGTTTCCTTTACTGGTGACATTCTGCTAATTTTTGTGCGGGAAGTCAAGGAGTTACGGCCGTTTCCAACATTTATCTTATAAAACAATTTGCTGTATGATTCCTGCATTAACAATTCGCAATTCGTCATTTTCAAGGAGTTACAAATGTCTACTTTTTCCCCCACTGAAATCCCCAACCGCGAAGATGTGCCGGTTGAGTTTACCTGGGATGCAGCCACCATTTTCCCCAACGACGCGGCCTGGGAAGATGCCATCCGCCAGATTGAAGCTGGTTTGCCAGCGCTGACAGCTTTTGAAGGAACATTGGCACAAGGCCCAGAGCAGCTTTTGGCGTTTATCAAGACCACTGAAAACACCTTTCAGCTGCTGATGAAGGTGTATATGTATGCCAGCATGTTTTACCAGGCAGATACGTCGAACCAGGAGGCGGCGGCCAAGAACGGCCGTGCCGGTATGCTCTTTGCCCAGGTTGCTGGTGCGGCGGCATTTGGCGAACCGGAGGTGTTGGCAATTGGTTGGGACACGCTGGAAGAATGGATGGCGGGTTCGGAAGCGTTGGCACTGTATCGCCACTATTTTGAACGCCTTTATACCCGTGTTGGTCACGTCCGCTCTAGTGAGGTGGAGTCTTTGCTGGCGCAGGCTGACGATGTTTTCCGAACAGGGTCTTCGACTCACAGTGTGCTGGCACAGGCAGATTTGCAATTTCAACCGGCACGGGACAGCGCTGGCACAGAAACGGCCGTTTCCAACGGCACCATCGGCGGCCTGTTAGGCAATCCAGACAGAGAAGTGCGGCGTACCGCCTACGAAAGCTTCACAGACAGCCACATGGCTGTGCAAAACACCATGGCCACCGCCCTGCACGCCGGTGTCAAACGAAACGTTTTCATGATGCGTGCCCACAATTACGAATCATCGTTACAGGCCGCACTCGCCAACACCTTTATTCCAGAAACAGTTTATCGCCGCACACTGGAAACATTTCAAAAGAATTTACCAACATGGCACAAATATTGGCGCGTCCGGCGCGATGCACTGGGATTAGACACGCTTGCACCCTATGACATTTGGGCGCCGCTCACCACAAACCAGCCAGAGGTCTCTTATGAAGAAGCTATCGAATGGATCAGCACCGGGTTAGCCCCACTGGGCGACGAATACATTACCGTGATGCGTAAGGGCACACTGGAAGACCGGTGGGTAGACATTTACCCCAATAAAGGCAAGAGCGCCGGGGCATTTTCTGCCGGTGTGCCGGGCACAAACCCGTTTATTTTGATGAATTACAACAATGACGTTCGCAGTATGAGTACACTGGCGCATGAAATCGGCCATTCCATGCATTCTTATTTTGCCTGGAAAACCCAACCGCTGGCTTATGCCAACTACGGCATTTTTGTGGCTGAAGTGGCTTCTAACTTTAACCAGGCGCTGGTACGTGCCCATTTGCTTAAAAATGTGGATGACCCTAACTTTGAAATTGCGGTCATTGAAGAGGCTATGTCTAACTTTTACCGCTATTTTTGTTTGATGCCGACGCTGGCGCGGTTTGAGCTGACGATTCATGAATGGGTGGAGCAGGGTAAACCGTTAACGGCCGTTTCCCTCAACAGCCTCATGACAGACCTCTTTGCCGAAGCCTTCGGCAGCGAAATGACCTACGACAAAGACCGCGTAGGCATCACCTGGGCAACCTTCCACACCCATCTCTACCTAAACTTCTACGTATACCAATACGCCACCGGCATCGCCGCCGCCCACGCCCTTGCCGATAATGTATTAGCCGGCAAAGACGGCGCAGTAGACCGCTACCTGGCCTTTTTGAAAACCGGCTCATCCCGCTACCCACTGGACACCTTACGGCTGGCCGGTGTAGACATGACATCACCAGAGCCGATGGAAAAAGCCTTTGCCGTTCTGGCCAGCTACGTAGACCGGCTGGAAACATTAACCAGCAAGACCCAGACCAAATAACAAAAAAGAGAAAGCGAAACGTGACAATCTCCAATCGCGAATCGTCTCTCTAACTTTTTATCGTATCCGTTCAAATGGAACACCGAGCTGCACGGAGAATAGAACACATACCCCGAAGTCCGTATACCGTTTTCCGACGAATTTACCAGAGTACACAGTCAAGTGTTCTTTGATGGATACAAAGATTGGTTCAATCTCGGAGATTGAAC
>CAZRIB010000076.1:0-12242 GCA_964600035.1 uncultured Ardenticatenaceae bacterium
AACAATTAATCTGCGTTTATCGGGCAAATCTGCGTCCTGTTTTTTTATCTTCAAACTGAGGTTAATCAAGGCCATTTTGATTTCACACCAGGTTTTACACCATTTTTGGACGCACCCATTTTTAGATTGCCTCTTGCAATCGGCAAAGTTTTGTTGTATTATTTCAACAATTAGTATTGTTGTATTATCCCGCATTTTGCCGTATCGTGGCGGGCAAGGAAACCCCTACTCGATGATGACCTCATCTTCACAAAGTCAAGCAGTGGATGTAAAAGGAACCCGCGACGGCATTGTCGTAACGTTGGGTGCTGGCTCTTTTGCCCATTTGCTGCCAATACTGGACGAGACGCTGGCCGCCCGCAAGGCATTTTTGCAGGGCACGCAAATTGCGCTGAATGTGGGCACACGGCCGTTACGCCTGGAGCAGTTGGCAGAAATTCAAGCACTGTTTTCAGACCATGACCTGACGTTGTGGACGGTACTGGCAGAAAGTGAAGAAACGCGGGAATCTGCCCGTGAACTGGGGTTAGCCACACGAATTGCCGGCAGTCGTACAGATTTGGAAGGGAACGTGATTGAGGATACGGCCGTATCCACCCATCCAGCCCCCCCCTCCCAAACAGGCACCAATGCCCTCTTCTTGCGCGAAACCATCCGCTCCGGGCGTTCCATCTTTCATGAAGGGCCAGTGGTCATTTACGGCGATGTCAACCCCGGGGCAGAAATTTTGGCAGGCGGCGATGTCATTGTGTGGGGACGGCTGCGCGGGCTGGTACACGCCGGCGCTTTGGGTGATAAATCAGCAACCATTTGTGCCCTGGAACTAAACCCAACACAATTACGCATTGCCGACCAGATAGCCATTGCACCAGAAGAAAAGCAGGCCAAACCTGCACCTGAGCAGGCCATGATAAGAAACGGCCGTATCGTGGCCGAACCCTGGCAAGGAAAATAAGAGATACACAGCGGTTGAGGTGGGCAGCCGGTCCAGAAGTAACGGCAGCCGAAAACAGTCCCATCCAGCTCTCCGAAGCTAAAAAAGGAGAACAGTTATGAGCGGTAAAGTTATCACAATTTCATCCGGAAAAGGTGGCGTAGGCAAAACCACAGTCACCGCCAATCTGGCTTCAGCCCTGGCCATGCTTGGGCACAAAGTCGTTGCCATTGACGCCGACATCGGCTTACGCAATTTGGACGTTGTCATGGGTCTGGAAAACCGCATCGTCTACGACCTGGTAGACGTAGTAGAAGGGCGCTGCCGCCTGCGCCAGGCCATGATAAAAGACAAACGGCAGCCAGAACTTTATTTAATTCCCGCCGCTCAAACCAGAGACAAAAACGCTGTCAGCCCGTCGGACATGGTATTGGTGTGCGACCAACTGCGGCAAGAAATGGATTACATTCTCATTGATTCACCGGCAGGCATTGAACGCGGTTTTCAAAATGCGCTTGCCCCAGCAGACAGCGTCTTGATTGTCACCAACCCGGAAGTATCGGCCGTACGCGATGCCGACCGCATTATTGGCCTGGTGGAAGCGGAAGAAAAAGGCCCGGCACGCCTTGTCGTCAACCGGCTGAAGCCGGAAATGGTCGCCCGCGGTGATATGCTTTCTGTTTCCGATATTTTGGATATTTTGGCCATTGAACTTATCGGGGTGATTCCAGAGGATGAACGTATTTTGATTTCGACCAATCAAGGACAGCCTGTTGCGATGAGCAGCTTGAATGGCTCCAGCGCCAGTCAGGCCTTTCGCAATGTGGCCCACCGGTTGGACGGGAAGGATGTGCCATTTTTGGACTTAACGCCAAAGGGTGGGTTTTTCTCGCGGCTGGGCAGCTTGTTTGGAAATCGGTAATTGAAATGGGAGACGGCAATGAGTTGGCTTGAGAAATTATTTGGTAGAAAAGAAACAAGCAGTTCGGTGGCAAAGCAGCGGCTGCAAATGGTACTCATCCATGATCGCAGTGATGTGTCGCCGGGTCTGCTGGAAGAGATTAAAGACGATATTATTCAGGTGATTGCCAAACGGCTGGCGATTGACCCGGATAAGGTTGAGGTGAATTTGAATCAGTCTGCGCGGGAAAGCAGGTTGGTGGCTGAAATTCCGCTTGTGCTAAACGGCCGTAACAACAATTAATTCGCGTTTTAGACAAGTCAGGCCGGCATTGAGATTAATTTACGCCTAAAAACGGCCGTTTCCCCTCGCCAACCCACCCATCCAACAATAAAATCCCCTTCATGCTATCAAGAACATCTGTCTGGAGACATTTCGACATCTGGCTGCTGGCTGCCGTGCTGCTGCTCACCGGCTATGGCGTGTTGATGATTCGCAGTGCCGTCACGGGTGCGCCTGCCTTTGAAAGCCTCCCTGCCGATCAGGTGCGTTGGGCTATCATCGGCGTCATTATCATGTTCATCGTGGCTGCCATTGATTACCGAATTTTCACCTCTGCCCATTGGTATATTTATGGTGCGCTGGTGCTCTCGTTAGTGCTGGTGCTGGTTGCCGGGGCACTGGGCAATGAAACCCGCCGCTGGATTGAAATTCCAGGTGCCGGTTTCCGCATTCAGCCGTCGGAATTCGGCCGTGTCTTCATTTCCATCACCTTTGCCCAATTCCTTTCTACACGTCGCCACCTTATAAACCGCTTCTCCAACACCCTCATCACCTTGATATACATTGGCATTCCCATTGGGCTAATCTTCATCCAGCCAGACCTGGGCATGTCTATCATGTATATCGTCCTCTGGTTCGTCATGATTTGGTTGGCCGGATTACCCCTGTCGCACTTTGCCATTTTGGGCATCGGCGGCATCCTGGCCATTGGCATTTTGTACCCACAGCTTGCCCCTTACCAGCAAGAACGAATTGCCACATTTGTCAACCCCCAATCTGCCGACCCAGAAGATATTTTTAACATTGAACAAGCCCTTATCTCTATTGGTACAGGCGGCTGGTTTGGTAAAGGCTACATGCAAGGTACGCAAAGCCAGTTAGGTTTTTTGCGTGTTCAGCACACCGACTTCATTTTTTCTATGATTACAGAAGAAATGGGTCTGGTTTTTGGCTCATTATTTATTCTGGCTCTCATAACTTTTATCTTAATGCGTATCATTCGGGCTGCACAATTAACCCCTGACCCTGCGGGGAAATTTATTTGTGTAGGCATTGCCTCTATCATTTTCTTTCAAACAATGGTTAGCGTGGGTATGAATGTTCGCCTGCTGCCAGTAACAGGCTTAACGCTGCCCTTTGTCAGCTATGGGGGCAGTTCGCTTACCACCTTATTCCTGGCCATTGGGCTGGTGCAGTCTGTCTTAATGCGTCATCGCAAGCAAGAGTTTGGTTAATTGAGTGGGGAACAGTGCATTGAGAATGGCTGACGAAGACGGCCGTTCTCAATTCTTTGGATTTCCTGCTATACTCACGCCATCTGATTTTTATATTCCCAGAGGATTAACAAAAAATGACAGTTCGAGTTCGTTTTGCACCCAGCCCAACTGGGTATTTACATATTGGTGGGGCGCGTACAGCGCTTTTTAATTGGCTTTTTGCCCGCAAACATGGCGGCAAATTTATTTTGCGCATTGAAGATACTGACCAAAAGCGCACGGTGGAAGGGGCAGTGGAAGCAATTATGGATGGCTTGCGCTGGCTTGGTCTGGATTGGGATGAGGGGCCGGATGTTGGGGGGCCTTTTGGGCCTTATATCCAGACGGAACGGGCGGCTTTGTACCGGGAATGGGCGCAGTGGCTGGTAGACCATGACCATGCGTATGAATGTTTTTGTACGCCTGAAGAGTTGGATGAGATGCGGCAAAAGCAGATGGAGGAGAAACGGCCGTTAGGCTATGACGGCCGTTGCCGCCACCTGACACCAGACCAGCGCGAAGCCAACAAAAAAGCAGGCAAACCCTATGTCATCCGGTTCAAAATGCCCAGAGAAGGCCAAACAACATTCCATGACATCGTTCGCGGCGAAATCACCTACAACAACAGCCAAATTTACGACGCCGTCTTACTAAAATCCGATGGCCTGCCAACATACCATTTAGCCAATGTTGTAGACGACCATTTCATGCAAATCACCCACATCATGCGGGCAGATGAATGGATTAACACCGCCCCCCTGCACGTCAATCTATATCACGCATTTGGCTGGGAGCTTCCCCAATATGCCCACCTGTCACTGGTAATGAACCCCAGCGGCAAAGGTAAACTAAGCAAACGCACCCAGGCCTTCGACGACAACGGGCAAGAAGTGCTGGTAAAAGTTGAAGAGTTTCAGGCGGCCGGTTTGCTGCCGGAAGCTGTGGTCAATTTTCTGGCTAACGTAGGGTATTCAACCGGAAATGATCAGGAAATGTATTCCGTTCAGGAAGCAATTGAAAATTTCAAACTGGAAAACATCAATCCAGCCCCTTCCCGCCTGCCTTATGACAAGCTAGACTGGTTAAATGGGCAATATATTCAAAAAATGGAACCGGCCGATTTAGCCCGGGCTATCGTTCCCTTTGTGAAGGCAGCAGGTTATGATACCACTCCTGAATCGCTGGAGATATTGATGCCGGCCATGCGTACCCGTCTGCGGCGTTTAACAGAGGCAGTAGATTTTCTGCGCTTCCTGTTTGAGGATACGCCATTAAATGCCACTGTAGAAATGTTGACACACAAAAAACTGCCTCATTCTGCGGCATTGGCGGCATTTTCTGAAGCGCGTGAATTTATCGCCCAGGTAACGCCATTTTCATTGGAAGAAATCAGCAAAGGATTGATGGCTATTGGCGAAAAACACACAGAAAATCAAAAGGCTGGCCCATTTTTGGGACAAATGCGGTTTGCTGTGACTGGACAAAAAGTGTCTCCGCCTTTGTTTGAGTCTATTGTAGCTTTAGGAAGGGAGAAAACGCTTAAACGGCTGGACATGGCAATTGCCATTCTTTCTAAATAGCAACAAACAAACCCGGTAGATCTAAATTTTCACGTAAGCGTTCAGTTGGTCAGCTAGTACCCGTATTCTGTAATCCGTAATTCATAATTCATAATTCATAATTCATAATCCGTGTGTTCTACCTCTGGTAACTTCGTCGGAAAACGGTATACGGAGTTCGGGTTACGTGTTCTATTCTCTGTGCAACTCGGTGTTCCATCTGAACGGATACATTTTCGCCACAAATTTCACGAATGACACAGAAAATAGATTTTTAATTCGTGAAATTTTTATCATTCATGTTCGTTGACTGACAAAACTTATCTAACCGCAGAGAGTTCGCGGCTTTTTTCGGAGCAGTCAAAAATCTTTGTACTCTCTGCGCACTTGGCGATGAATTATGAGATTTGTCAGCCAAGCAGGTCATTCGTGGCAGGTTCTGTATTTGCTGAAACCTGTTTTTCAAAATCCATATTGCAAGCAAACATCGCTTTTGGTAAAATCCTCACCGCCTTGAGGGATAGTTTAACGGCAGAACAGCGGACTCTGACTCCGTCAGTCCTGGTTCGAATCCAGGTCCCTCAGCTCAAGCCACTCGTTATGAGTGGCTTTTTTTTTCCAACCAGATGACAACACGGCCACCATACCAGATAATATGAATCATCAGGCAAAACAATTTCACAAAATCAAGGGGAATCATGGGCAAACATTTCGTTTTACTTGCAGGAAATATAGGTACTGGCAAAACATCACTCACTGAAAGATTGGCCGGACGCCTGGGCTGGCAAACTGCGTTTGAGTCTGTAGCAGACAATCCTTACTTGCCAGATTTTTACCAGGATATGGGTAAGTGGGCTTTTCATTTGCAGATATTTTTTCTGGGGCATCGGGCAGAACAACATAAGGCGCTCGCACAAAGCCCGCAAACGGCCGTTGCCGATCGCAGCATTTATGAAGACGCAACGATCTTTGCCAGAGCCTTACACCACATGGGCAACCTTTCAGAACGAGATTATTATGCCTACCGTCGGGTATATGACCTGATTGTAGAAGGCCTGCCCAAGCCGGACTTACTGATTTACCTGAAAGCCCCCGTTGACGTACTCCTGGAACGCATTCACCAACGAGGTCGCAAGATGGAAAGCGGCATTACAGCCGAATATTTACAGCTATTGGACAGCTTCTATGACGAATGGTTGACCGCTTTCGACATTTGCCCCGTCCTAACCATCCAATCCCAAAATCTCGATTTTGTTCACAAACCCCAACACCTTGATATTGTGGTACAGCGTGTACAAGACAGACTCTCCGGAAAAGAAAATATTATTTTCCCGAAAGAATAATAGTATCCGTTCAGATGGAACATCGAGTTGCGCAGAGAATAGAACACGTAACCCGAAGTCCGTATACCGTTTTCCGATGGAGTTACCAGAGGTAGAGCACACGAATTACGAATTACGAATTACGGAAAACGGAGTACGGAATACGGAATACGGGTACTAGCTGACCAACTGAACGCTTACAGAATAATAATAATTGAAGCCTGCCACATTTCAACCGCCCACCAAACAACTTAAAAAATCTTGCTTCTCTGTATTGAGTGTGCTAGTATGTCATCCCTGCTGTGTGCGTGATGGACTTAATTATGTTGAGCCAACGCTTTTTCGAACGGGGATCAGAATACGCAGAGGGGATGTAGTAGCCAGCAGGCAAGGCAGAGTCCTCGGATACGAGATTCCCACCTGCGCACGCAGGTTCAACGAAAGAGTTCACACGGCACGGCGGGGGTTCCTCTTCTCCTTGAGAAGGGGGCTGGCCATCTAGAAAGCAGATTGGTGGGAGGCCCCTGAATTTTCAGGGGCCTTCTTTTTTGAAATACCCAACTCGCTTATTTTGGCTTTGGGGCAGCCACCGAAAATTGCCTCAAATCATCATTGCAAAGGACATGACGGAATCATGGTTCGTGAGCGCATTGCGGACGATATTTATGTGTTTACCAGCAGGTTATACGCACAAGTAACGGCCGGAGCTATCTTGACAAAAGAGGGTGTCGTTTTGATTGATACCCTTTATTTTCCAGAAGAAACGGCCGCAATCAAAGCCTTCATCGAAGATAGATTGGGGCTTCAAATTCGTTACGTTATCAACACCCACTACCACGCCGACCACAGTCAAGGTACATATCTGTTTCCAGAGGCACAAGTTATCAGCCATAAATTATGCCGCGAAATGCTCGACACACGCGGGCGGGACGGCTTGAATCGTGCCAAGCAGCACATTCCTGAACTGGAGCCTGTCCAAATTATTTTGCCTGACTTGCTATTTGAAGATGGCGTTATGCAGTTGTATTTAGGGGGAAAAACAATTCAACTGCATCACATGCCCGGGCACAGCATGGATTTGCTAGGTGCATTTGTGGCAAACAACCGCATTTTATTTGCTTCAGATAATGTTATGCCAGTGCCCACGCTTTTTGATGGCGACTATGATGCCCTTGTCCATTCTTTGGAAAAATTGTTGGCATTAGAGCCTGATTCCGTCGTGCAGGGACATGGTGAAGTTATTTTGCGTGGGGAAATAGAAGCGATTATTCAAGATGATTTGCGCTATTTGCGAACCATTCATGACGCAGTGGGTGAAATGGTAGCTGCTGGCAAGCCTGAGTCGGCACTGGATAATCTGGACATTGAAAAATGTGGCAAGTCACGTATCCCATTAAATGGGCTGGTGTCGGATTTGCATCTTGCCAATTTGCGTAAGTTATATGCTGATATGAAAGAGCCTGCAGCCAGCAGTGTTAACCTGGCTTGATTTGTTTCTGTGAAAATTAAATTACTCGTGATTTTTTTTGGAGTGGTGATGGTCACGGCCGTTTCCTGCACACCGCCTTCACCACATACAAATATCCTTCCCACTCTCGTTCCCACGGCAAATTTAACACTAATTGCTTCCGTTCCTTCACCGGCACCTACTACGCTGCCAACAGCCACAGCCACACCAACGGCAGCGCCATCGCCCTTGCCCACAGCAACCAGCACGGCAACAGCCACAGCCACCGCGACAGCTACCCCAACACAAACCAACACCCCCCTGCCAACAGAAACCAGCACAGCAACCACAACAGCTACATTGCCGCCGCCAACAGCTACCAATACCCTACAACCATTGCCAACGGCAACGGCCGTACCCGTCACCAACACACCCATCCCCCCCACAACACCGCCCGAACTGGCACCATCTGGCAGCAGCTACCACATTCCACAAACACCGGGCAACCCCCAGCCCTACCTCAGCCAGTTCCGGCTGGTCACCTACTACGGCAGCCCCTTAGGGTGGGGACTGGGCATTTTAGGTGAATCATCACGCAGCCAAATGACACGCGCCTTAAGAGAAACGGCCGCCGCCTACATTCCCTACTCAGCAGGCCGCACCGTCCTCCCCACCTACCACATGGTTGTTCTTGTTGCCAACCCACACCCGCCGTCATACTTCCATCGGGTAGACATGGCGGTACTGGAAGAGTGGATAGCGGCCGCAGAAGCCGAAGAAATTGCAGTTATTCTGGACATGCAGCCTGGCCGGGGGGACATCATGGCCGAGTTTTACCGTTTGCGGCCGCTGCTGTACCATCCACACGTACACTTAGCCATTGACCCGGAATTTACCATGAACGACGAACAAATTCCCGGCCAACACATTGGGCAGTTGTACGCCGCCACCATTAATGCTGTTCAGGCAGAGCTGGAGCAAATTGCCATAGAGATCGGGGTGAATCGCGTTTTGATATTACACCAATTTCTGGACCGGATGCTGCCAGACAAAGAAGCAATTATCAATTTTCCGCATGTAGAATTGGTGATTGACGGGGATGGCGTGGGAGCAAATCGCGTAAAAATTGAAAATTATTTGCAATATGCTTCCGAACCGGGTTTTGAGTATGGGGGATTCAAGCTGTTCCCCACTGATGGCGATTATCCGGTTATGTCGCCGAATGATGTGATGACGCAGCTAGTCCCGCCGCCTGTCATCATTATTTACCAGTAGCAGAAGGGACAGGTGGCGAGAACAAAGTAACCTTTCCAGGCAGGACTTCAAAGGAAACGGCCGTTTCCGAACGCGTCAAAATTTCGCCATCTGCATGCAAAGGCGTACCCGGCTCACTGGTTACCTGCACTTTGCGCGTCCGTACAAACGTGACAACCGGATCATGAATATGCTTTCCCCCGCGCAGCATCTTAATGAGAAACCACAACACATGCCACATAGGTGCTTTCAGCGCAAACACCAAATCCAGCATACCATCATCCACCACCGCACCGGGAGCTATCTCAAAACCGCCTGTGTGTGATGTATTACACACCGAAAGTAAATAAATCGGCCCACTGTAACTTCCCTGGTCCCATGTGATTGACATTTGCCAGGCCTTCATCTTAAACAGCCCTTTTACCAACGCCAGCAAATAACGCATTTCGCCATCCACATTGGTAATTGCCATTTGTTCCAATGTGATCATAGGTTCCATGGCGGCGGCGCTGTTGTTGATGAAGTAATGGTCATTTACACGGCCAGCGTCTACCTGGCGCGTGTGGCCGCGTGCAATGACTTGTACTGCTCCCACAATGTCCAGGGGGATGTGAACGATGCGCACAAAGTCGTTGGCAGAACCGATGGGAATGATGCCAAAGGGGATGGTGGGGGCTGAGCCGGAGGCAGCTATTAACCCGTTGACAACTTCGCTAATGGTTCCGTCGCCTCCGGCGGCAATGACGGCTTCATAACCTTCGTAAACGGCCGTTTCTGCCAATGCTGCCCCTTCACCGGGGGCAGATGTCATCACCAAGTCATACGTCAACCCGGCACTGCGCAAAGCAACCTCAACCTGGGCTGCATCTTTTTGCGCCTGCCACCGGTTGGCATACGGGTTCACAATGACTTTAATGCTCAATCCAGCTCCAATGCCCGGCGAATGAATGCCGGACAGTTCGTAATGAGGGCGTTTACCCCCAATCCGGCCAGCCGCCGGGCTTCTTCCGGCTCATTGACTGTCCAGGTATTGACCAGATACCCCCGCTTGTTAGCCCAGGCCATGTAGGCTTCTGTCACCATTTTGCGGTGTGGGTGGTCTGCTTCAGCGCCCGGCATCAACAAATGGGTGTAACGCATCCACCCCTTGTTCATGCGAATCACGGCAACCGGTGTGGTGCGTGTCAACTGTTTTCTGGCACGGCGCACGCTAAGCGGGTTAAAGGAAGAAACTAAACAAACGCTTTCCAGGTTATGGGACTGAATGCGTTCGGCAACGGCCGTTTCCGTGCCACTATCCCGCCAGCCATAATCTTTTACCTCAATGTTATACAGAAACCGGGGACCACACAGCTCAAACACCTCATCCAGCGTGGGAATCTGCTGCCCCATACCCGCATCAAGCTGCTTCAGCTCGGCCAGCGTATATTGGGACACCAGCCCCGTTCCGTTCGTTGTTCGCGACAAATCCGCATCATGAATGACAACCAGCTCACCATCTGCCGACAAATGCACATCCAGTTCAATGCCGTCTGCCCCTTGCTCTTTTGCCAGGGCAAAGGCCGCCAGCGTGTTTTCTGGTGCGTCATCACTTGCACCACGATGCCCAATGATTAACGGCCGTTTTCCATCAAACCAGTTCAAGCCCAATCCTCCACTCTCCAATCATTCATCAAAGGGACACAAAATAAGAAGCCGCCGCACGATCAATCAAATCCTTCGTCAGCCGTGGCTGCACACCCAAATATTCCGCAATATCAAACAACTGATCCACCAAATCACGCGGATGATTCGCCCGCAGCTTCTGCTTACGCTTAATATAATACTCCTGAAGCAAATAGCGAATGCCCTGCTCACTAAATTCAATCCCCCGCGCCTGGCAAACCCGCTCAAAAATCGTCTTATAGCTGTCAAACGTCGGCGAAGTAACCTCAATCTTATGCCGAATACGACGCAAAAACGCCTCATCCACCAAATCACGCGGCGGCAAATTCGTCGAAAAAACAATCAACACCTCAAACGGAACTTCCAACTTACGCCCCGTATGCAGCGACAAAAAATCAACCCGCTTTTCCATCGGCACAATCCACCGGTTCAACAAATCACGCGGGCGAACCTGTTGACGGCCGAAATCATCAATCAAAAACATACCGCCATTCGCTTTCATCTGAAACGGCGCTTCGTAATATTTATTCGTCGTGTCATAAACCAATTCCAGGCCATCCAGCGTCAGCTCGCCCCCAACCATAATGACCGGCCGCTTAATACGAACCCAACGCCTGTCCAGCCGCGCCCCACTCGCACTAACCAACGTCCCTGTTGTTGTTGAAGAGCTGTGCTCCGGAACTGCCTCATGATTCACTTCATCATACAACTTAATAATCTGGCCATCAGCCTCAATGGTATAGGGAATGTACATATCCTGCGTCAACACCATTCGGCCAATCGATTCAGCAATTGTTGTCTTGCCATTACCCGGAGGCCCATAAAGAAAAATAGATTTCCCGGAATTAACCGCCGGCCCAATCTTGGAAAAAACAGACTCTTCCAACACCAAATGAGACAAAGCCTCTGTCATAATTTGGGGAGTAACTTTTAACCGCTGCGAACCCTGCACATTAATGGCCGCCACATACTCATCCCAGGGCACAGGCGCAGGCCCCACATAAGCCGACCGCTCCAATTTTTCTCTGGCACGGGTTGCCCCTTTTGTTGTGATATTATACATATACGAAGCAGGCCCAAGCGCACTCCCACCCTTCACCTCGCACATTTGCTCCCGCTTCAAAAAGTCTAAAATGGGAGCAACTACCGTCTGAAAGGGCAAATGGATCAATTTGGCAATTTCATTACCACTTACCTGACCCCGAAAATACAACGTTTTCAACGCCAGATCTTGAATAAAACCGTCGCTTAGCCCTGTTTCTTCTATACTTTTTGGCTCAATTGGTGTCCACAGGGGAGCATGATCATCAAATGTAATGAAAGGCGTTGTACCCATAACGTATCTCCTGGAAAATTAGCTCCTGCCCTTTTTACCAAGGTTCAAGCTCTTAAAATATGATGTATTCACAATTTACAGGCTGAAATAAGGGATTTGAGTAGTCATTTAACAAGCATTATAACACAGGCCTAAACTCGAATACGCCAAAATTTACGAGACTTTGGCACAACGAGGAATGACAACATTTGCCACCAAGGCCATAGATGAGATGAAAATAAAGCAGGCAGCAAACAGCCAGTAACACGGCCTTTATTTACAGCTTGCCACCTGCTTTAACTTTTAA
>CAZRIB010000077.1:0-12215 GCA_964600035.1 uncultured Ardenticatenaceae bacterium
ATTATCAATTGTTACGCAGGAGTTACGGCCGTGAACGCAGCACATCCGTTGGCGTTGTCAAATCCAGCGGCGGCCAGATAGGATTAAAAATCCTCGACTCACAAGCCTGCTCAACCGGTTCACCATCAGCCCCTGCATCCGGCGCATATTGCCCCACCTGAAAATAGTAAGCCATTACATTACACGTCACCGGAGCCGCCCACGCCGATCCTTCCCCGCCATTAAAAATAAATGTCGCAATCACAATCTCCGGATCATCGGCCGGTGCATACCCCACATACCAGGAATGGGTAGGCAGCACACGCCGCTGGGTAATGTCATCAAACGTACACCACCCCCGATCAATGGCGATGTTGTCACAATATTCGGCCGTGCCCGTCTTACCCGCCGTCGTAATACCAAACTTATCCAACCACTCCACATACGTCGCCCCCGTGTAAAACGAATCCTCATCAATCCGCGTATTAACCAACTTCAACCCTTCAGCCACAATTTCAATAAATTCTCTGTCCACATCCAAAGAATCAACCACCTCAGGCTGAAAAATATAATTCCCGTTCTCATCAAACCGGATATTAATAGACGGATCATTTAGCGGATTCCCATCAGCATCCAGCAGTACCGTGTTCCCATTTTCATCTGGAAACGCCCGGGCAACTACCTGACTATTCTCATCCACAATCACCACACGCCCCTGGTCATCCGTCATGTGGTGAATAATAGACGGCCGATACAAAAAACCGCCATTGGCAATGACAGCCGCCATCTGCGCCACCTGCAGCGGCGTCGCCGTCATAAAACCCTGTCCAATTCCCAGGTTATAATCATCACCCGTAGACCAGGGAGACCCCTGCGTCTCAATCTTATACCCCTTCGTTGGCAAAATACCCGCAGACTCCAACGGCAGCTCAATCCCCTGCACCCGGCCAAAGCCAAACTGCTGACCATAACGATGAATGCGATCCACCCCCAAACCTTCCACAAACTCACCGTCCTGATCAAAGCCGCCGCTAATTTTGTAAAAATAAATATCGCAAGAATTGGCAAGCCCCAATACCACATTCATCAACCCATGTTCACCATTCGGATAAATCCAACACACAAACTGCTGGGCACGGCCAGGATCATTCGGCGCAAAACGGTTCGGAATCTCAATAATGCCCGGTGCCCGCAAAAAGCGGTTCGGCGAAACAATCCCTTCCTGCAATGCCGCCGATGCAGGCACAATCTTAAACGTAGACCCCGGCGGGTACGTACCACTAATGGCATGGTTAACAAGCGGCGTATAATCATTCCGCGCCAATCGCAAGTAATAATCAACCGGCACACTGTCCACAAAGCGATTGTTGTCAAACGTAGGGAAATTCACCATCGCCAACACTTCACCCGTTTTTGGGTTTAAGGCCACCACAACAGCCTGCTCAATTTCAGGCAGTTCCCGTTCGCCTGTAATCTCATCCACCCGAAACGTTTCCCGGTTCGCCTGCATAAACTGGCCTAAAATTTCATAAGCCGCTTTTTGCAAATTCAAGTCCAGCGTAAGATGCAAGTTCAACCCTGCTACCGGTTCTTTTGCCAGACCAATCTGCCTCACTTCCCGCCCAGACCAATCCTGCTCAATGGTTCTGGAGCCTTTTGTGCCGGACAGTTCAATCTCCATCGAGGATTCCAGGCCAGCCCAGCCCACCCGGTCATCTCGTTCATAACGCGGGTTGCCATCTGGCCCTACCAGGTTTAGCCAATTTTCATTGGGGATTGGCCCCATATACCCAATGATGTGGGAGGTGTATTCTCCGCTAGGATAGTAACGACGGGGTTCTGGCAGCACACGAACGCCGGGCAAGAAGATGCTTTCTTGTTCAATGGCGTAGGCCATCGTAATGGGGATGTTGGAAGTAATAACGGCCGGAACGTATTGGGCAAAGCTGTTTTCCCGTACAATGGCTTCGATGCTGTCGGGCAGCTGTTTTACAATGCCTGCCTGGTCAAGTGTTTCGGCAACTGGGGCGCCGTAAATTTGGGCAAGACGCGAGTAGGTTGTCACCAATTCCGGATTGGCAGAGGCAATCAATTGTTCTTGCTGCAATGTGTTGGTAACGGGTACACCTGTCAACAAGGAGAGCCGTTCATAAACAGCCTGAATGGCATCCGGGTCGTCTGGCAAAAAGGCGGGGGTGATGGTGACGTTGAAACTGGGAAGGTTGACTGCCAGCGGCTCGCCGTTCCGATCGAAAATGACGCCTCTCGGTGCGTCTGACGTTAAAACTGCTAACTGGTTTTCTTCGGCTTGCGTTTGAAATGTTTGTCCCTGGTTCTGCTGCAGCCAGTACACCCGGTATACGAGCAGTCCAAGAATGAGGATGATAATAAAACGCAGAAAAAAGAGTCGGCCTCGCAGTGCCGGATCGTCGTCAAATTGTTCTTCATCATCGGGATGATCCCAACCCATCCGTGACATAGGCTTGTCTCCAACTTTAATGAGTGGAAAGCGTTCAATCGGTCAGCTTTCCGCTGCGAAATGTTTAGATTTTTTGTGATGCTGTGATTTGATTATAACGCAATGGGCTTGGGGCGTAGGGAGTTGTCGAGCAGGTAAATGAGCCAATATATAGGAAGTATTAAGCCTGTGTGTAGATAAATGAGGGGTAATAAAGCAGAGAGGGCTTGTAAGTTTGGTGTATAACCCAGTACGCGCAGTCCGATTATGTAAATTAAGAGAAAGATGAATGTTGCGGCTCCGCCCATGATGGCTGGCAAGAACAGGCGGCTTTGGGGGAGTCTTTGAATGAGGAAGCTGGCGATGAACACGGCCGTTACGTATGCCAGCGCCGTTAATCCCATTGGCCCGGCCGAAAACAAATCAACTGCAATTCCAGCCACAAATGCCCACAGCGCGCCTTCCGTCTCGCCACGCTGCAAGCCCCATGACAAGGCCACCAAAAAGGCCAACTGTGGCACCAACCCCAAAACAGGGAAACGCGGGAAAACGGCCGTTTGCAGCACCGCCATCACCAACATCACAGGCACAGCGGCATAAATCGAAGAACTCATGGACTCTCCGTTGGCGACGTTTCAAAAACTGACGTATCTACAGGCTGAAAATCTGTAATCACAAACACCATTTCCAGCGCATCAAAATCAACGGCCGACTGCACCACTGCCCGCTGAAAAAGCTCCGCCTCACGCCGCTCCACTTCACTCACCCGGCCAATTACCAAATCTTCAGGGAACTTGCCCCCCAGGCCAGAAGACAGCACTACCTCGCCCACTTCAATTTGATACTGCAAATCCACCCAGTCGATGACCATAGAACCGCCCAGACCGCCGCCGCGCAAAATACCCGTTGCCCGCGACGTGCCCAACCGGGCAGGAATGGAACTGGCGCTGTCGGTAATGAGAATAACTTGGGCAGAATTGGCAGTTGTTCTAAAAACCTGCCCCACCAGACCACGCGCACTTTCCACCGGCATACCAACACGCACGCCATCGGCCGTGCCTTTATCAATAATGATGCTGCGAATTGCGGGGCTGGTGTCTTGCCCGATTACAGTGGCCGTTATGCGGGTAATTTCTGGCGTTTGCCGCGCCCGGTTAAACAAATCCAGCAAAATCTGATATTCGCCCTGAATTTCTCTTAATTCTTCGTTTTCTCGTTCCAGCTCATCAACGCGGGCTTGCAGTGCGGTAATTTCGGCCTGGGCTTCGGCCAATGTTCGCGGACCAGACAACACGTCGGCCAGGGGGTCGGTGCGCTCGGTTGTCCATCGGGACACGGCCGTTACCGGGTCACGCACAAAATCCAGCGCTTCATCCAGGTTTCCAGTCCTGTCCAAAATCGTCAGCAAAATAGAAATGCCAACCAGAACACCAACCGTCACCCAGCGAATTCGCTGCTGCGCATCATTCAGATTCATATGCCAATATCAGGGGAATCACTAACAAGCCGGACAAAAGAGATTAATGATGTGTACTGCCGCGATGCAGCCCAACCAATACCCGTTTGTAGTTGTCCAAATCTTCCAGCACACGGCCAGCGCCACGCGCCACACACGTCATGGAATCTTCAGCCACCCAAACACGCATCTTCACCATGTCTTCCAGCCGTTCCGCCAAACCACGAATTTGGGCGCCACCACCGGCCAAGCAGATACCGACTTCCATTAGATCGGCCACCAGTTCCGGGGGGGTCTCATCCAAAGCATCGCGCACTGTGTCTACAATGATGTTGACCGATGGCGCCATGGCTTCGCGCAGCTCGATGCTGCTAATTTCAACGGCCTGCGGCAGGCCATTAATCAGGTTACGGCCGCGTACCGTCATTGTCCGTTCTTCTGGCAAAGAAAAGGCTGACCCAATGCCAATTTTCAACCGCTCAGCCATACGTTCACCAATGAGCAGGTTATATTTACTACGCACGTACTGGATGATGTCCTCATCCATCTCATCGCCAGCCACCCGAATGGAGCGGCTTACTACAATGCCGCCCATTGCAAACACGGCCACTTCAGTCGTACCGCCGCCGATGTCTACAATCATGCTGCCGCGTGATTCGATAATGGGCAAACCAGCCCCAATTGCCGCCGCCATCGGTTCTTCGATGAGATAGGCTTCTCGGGCACCAGCAGAAATAGATGCATCGTAAACCGCACGTTTTTCTACTTCGGTCACACCGCTGGGCACGCCCACAACAACACGCGGGCGTGGAAATGGAACCAACATCTGCTCATGGGCTTTGTCGATGAAATATTTGAGCATGGCTTCGGTGATTTCAAATTCGGAGATAACGCCGTCGCGTAACGGCCGTATCGCCACAATATCACTCGGCGTACGCCCCACCATCTCCCGTGCCTCAGCGCCAATCGCCAACGGCCGTCTTGTACGTTTTTGGATAGCCACCCAGGACGGTTCATTAATCACAATACCCCGGTCACGGATATACACCAACGTATTCGCCGTACCTAAATCAATACCAATATCTAACGAAAACAGCCCTAGCAGCCAATCAAGCGGTCTAAACAACGTAAGTACCTTTCACTCTTCATAGAATCACCCACCAGCAAAAATTGACCAGCGGGGTACAGAACAAAGCAGGCCAGACACAGCCATCCTCGTTCCCTTAAGCAAGCGAGGATTATAACAATAACTCATAAAGCCTGCACACCAGCCTCAAAAACAGCCTCAAACCCACCCCTTATCTTAAGACCAGATAAATGCCCACGCCTTTTTCATCCACAAATCTTGCCCGCTGCCGCTATCATTTATAATTCAAGCACATTTCTAACAGACAAAGACCAGCATCTGGCTAAAATAAACATTATCAAGCTTTGCAAGAACAAAAAGATAGACAAAAGATTGAATGCAGCGTAAAGGCGGAAACAACAATGGCAAACAAAGCTCTTTTTGAAGGTTTAGTCTATGACGAATTTGAAAACCCGGTACAAACAACATTCATCGGGACAGATGCCCACTATGTCGTGGATGATCAAGGTTTTTTGCGCCACGTCGATGCCGAATCGGTAGACCGGCAGGTATTGGCCTTTTTCTTGTCTCAATTGGAGCAAAACAAAGAATTGGCTGTGGAACAAACGCTAGCGATGTTGGGAAAGGATGATTTATTTACAAAAGCCGCGATTGATGCCCAACTGCGTAACATTGACATGGAGCAAATTATTCAGCAAGGCATTCCACAGCAAGCAAAAGATATGTTGGGGATGCTGGGTTTCCGTATCATCATTAATTACCATGGCGAAGTGATTGGTATCAACCAACCAACCCTGCCTGATGAGGAATAAAAATAAGGCGGGCGGGCAAGTTTCAAGCAGGTAAGTAATCTGCCCACGTTAATCTTCAATCATGGTTTATTCTCTTATTTAATACGCCCCCTTCCCAAAAACAGAGTGCGGAATGGTTTGCAGCAAAATACGAATATCCAAGGCCAGCGACCAATTCTCAATGTAGTAAATATCCAGCAGGCACAACTCATCAAACGTCAAGTCGGAACGGCCGCTTACCTGCCACAACCCCGTAATTCCCCCAATCACACTTAACCGCTGGCGATGCCATGGTTTATACTGCGCCACCTCCTCCTCCAGCGGCGGCCGGGGGCCAACCAAACTCATCTCCCCGCGCAGAACGTTATAAAGCTGCGGCAGCTCATCCAGGCTGGTACGGCGAATAAACCGCCCTACCCGCGTCAGCCGGGGGTCATTACGAATTTTGAAAATGGGGCCGTCCGCTTCATTCAGGTTTTGCAGCGCCGGCTTCAACTTTTCCGCATCCGTCACCATTGACCGGAATTTATACATCTTGAACAACTTGCCATCTTTGCCCACCCGCACGGCCGAATACAGCACCGGGCCGGGTGAATCCAGCTTAATGGCAATGGCAATGAGCGCCATAACCAACAATGCAGGCACAGCCCCAACAGCAATAATCGTCAAATCCATCAACCGCTTTAACGCCTGCTGAAAACGACTAATCCCCACATCACGCACGCTTAACACAGGAACACCAGCCATGTTGTTAAACTCCACCCGGTGCAAACTAATTTGCAGCAAATCGGGCACAGCCTGCGCGCGCACATTATGGCGCTGACAAACCCGCAAAAGCTGGGCAATTTGCTGGTGCATTTCTCCCGGAAGCGCAATAAATACGGTGTGGATGTTGGGAGTTTCACTTAGCACTTTTTCCAGTTCTGTATATTCTCCCAGGCAAGGAATGCGCCCCAGGCCAATGTTGTTTTCCTTACTGCCATCTACCAGATACCCAATGGCCTTGAAACCCAGATCGGGACGGGCAAGCAAGGTGCGCATCACGCCCCGCCCAACTTCACCAGACCCAACGATGATGACCCTGTCGGCTAAACGGCCGCGTTGGTAAGCAAAGTCCAAAAACAACCGACGGCATAATCTTGCCAGACCGATGAGCAAGATGATTGCCGCCAACAGCCAGATGAGAAGCAGCCGGGAAAAGGGGGCTTGTGGCTGAAACAGGAAAGTTATTGCCATCATTAATGTAATGGCTGTGGCTGCGGCATAGCTGACGCGGGAAATTTCGTCAATCAGAAATTCTCCGCGCCGCCGCCGCCATACTTTACCCTGTGAGAAGGTGATAATGAGCAGGACGTTGAGCAGCAGCTGCTGCCCCAGGTAACGGCCGTATGGCTCATAAAACGCTTCCGGCACAGGACGAAACCACTGCCACTGGTAACGAATAACGTAAGCCAGGGCAAAGGCAATGTTGATTAAAACCATATCTGTGATGATCGTGATGTAACGAATCCGTTTGTTACTCATAAAGCTGTATCAAAGAGATTGGAGCTGTAAAAATTTTTCATTCTCCATTCTCAATTTTCCATTTTCAAGTTCGTATCGCTTTTTGATAAGTTTCGGCGGTTTGGCGGCCAGCTTTTTCCCAGGAAAAGTGACGGCATTGAACAACTCCTTTTTCCCGCATTGATGTGGCTAGAGCGGGTTGAGACAACACGGCCGTTAACTGCGCCGCCAACTCCGCCACATCATCAGGCCTAAAATAGAGCGCCGCTTCTCCGCCAGCCTCTGGAATAGAGGATGCCTGCGAAGCGACAACCGGTGTCCCACAAGCCATCGCCTCAACAACCGGCATCCCAAACCCCTCATAAACTGATGGAAACACAAAGACCGAAGCCGAAGCATACCACATAGGCAGCGCCTCATCGGCCACATAACCGGGAAAGTGTACCCGCTCTTTCAGCCCCAAGGCCACCACCCGCTCAAAAATCTCATCAAATAACCAGCCTTTGCCCCCAACAAGCACCAAATGCACATCTTCATCCGGTATGCGGGCAAACGCTTCAATTAAGACCGGAATGTTTTTACGTGGCTGCAATGTGCCAACGTGCAGTATAAATTTTTCCGGCAGGCCGTTTTCCCGGCGAAAAGCAGCCACCTCTGCGGCAGAAGCAGGTTTGTAAGCCGCATCCAACCCCGGATAAATCACATCAATGCGGTGTAAAGGGATGCCATACAATGCAGACACATCCTGGCGCGATGATTCCGAGATGGTAATGACGCGCTCTGCCTGCTGGCAAGAACGTTTGGTTTGGGTGTGCAAGTACCATCGTTGGCGCTCTGGAAACCTGTCCGGGAAGTATTCAAAACTTAAGTCGTAAACGGTAACAACCGTGGGATAAAAGGACAACACCGGCGTAACAAAGGCCATGCTGTGCAGCAAATCTACCCGCTTGCCCACTGCCTGCCAGGGCCATACAAGCTGCTCCCAGGCAATGCGAACGACTCTTTTTTCTGTTGGCCAACGGGTAACGGCCGTTTCCATTCCGGCCACATCTGCCAACAACTGCGGCTGGCGCGTGTACACCACATACTCAGCCACTTCTGGCGGCAAATGACGCAGCACCTGGTAAATATAATGATGTATCCCGGCTCGCCGGTATCCCGCTTCTCCAGACAGCAAATGGGCATTGATGCCCACGCGCAATCGTCTTCCATTCATGACCATATCCCCGCGATTATACAGCAGACCCAGACCAGAAAAACAATTGAACAGCCACGCTTGCCCACCGTTAACGGATGACCCTGCTTCTTGACGCTCATTTTTGGCTATGATAGACTACTTTATGTTTACCAAACTATCTTTATTCTTTTATCGATTCATTGACAATTGAATGATGACCATTTCCGAGGAGGTCTGAGTGAATCCCCTAATTAAGAGTCGATGGCAACTGTTCTTGCTGCTGGTATTGGCATTGGTGCTGGCAGCGTGTGTCCGACCGGTTGACAGGCCAGAAGATACAACGACTGTACAGCCCGCGCCTGTCGTGCTGCCCACTACAACACCGGAAACGGCCGTAGAACCCACCCCTGTTCCCCCGGCAGAAGAACCCACGCCAACCCCGGAAACGGCCGTTGGCGAAACAACAACAGGCGAGACACCCGCCACTGAAGAACAGCCAGAATCCGAACCCGCACCGCCCCCTTCACCAGAATCACCCACAAGCGACATTATCCACACCGTCCAAACTGGCGACACACTTTACGCCATTTCTCAACAATATGGCGTTTCCATACAAGCCATTGTCAACGCCAACGGCCTGACAAACCCGAATGACCTGGAAGTTGGTCAACAGCTCGTCATTCCGGCTGGTGACACGGCAGAAGCTGGCGGCGGTTCACCGGATACAACAGACCCGACGACGGGTGAGCGCGTTCACATCGTACAAGCTGGTGAAAATTTGTTCCGCATTGGGCTGCAATATGGCTTTTCTGTAGATGAGTTGGCCACGTATAACAACATTGCCGACCCCACCCAAATTGATGTTGGGCAGGTGATTCGTATTCCTCCCAGCAATTAACCATTTCTAACGTTTTTAGCCCCATGCGCCGTACCGGACATGGGGCTTTTTATTGCCTGCTTCAGGCAGCCAATGTAAGGATATTGCAATGACACAAGAATCGAATTTAATCTGGCAAGGCCCAGCCTGGCGGTTGATGAGCGAAACGGCCGTCCTGCCAGACGGCCGTATCATGTCCATCAGCGCCATCCGGCATCCTGGCGCCGTCGTCATCATCCCCATACAAAAACAAGCTGACCAATGGCAGCTGCTCCTCATCAACCAATACCGGCCAGTCATCAACCAAACCATTGTAGAGCTGCCAGCCGGCACACTGGCATGGGGAGAGGAGTGGCTGCCCGCCGCCCAACGCGAACTGCGAGAAGAAACCGGGTTTCGTGCCGAACAGCTCACCTACCTGGGCGAATTCTGGCCTGTTCCCGGCTCATCCGACGAATGCATGCACTTCTATCTGGCAGAAGGACTGACACCCGACCCCCTGCCCCAAGATGAAGATGAACAAATTGAACCATTCTGGCTGCCCTTGCAGCAAGCCATCAAGATGGCTCTAAACGGCGAAATCAAGGATGGCAAAACCATCATCGGCCTGATCAAAAGCGCAACCTACCTGAAAATGATTACTTTGCCGTAAGCCATCGTGTAAGTCCTATAGAGTAAGATTTTTCTTCAAAATAAATCAATTTTTATCTGTTTTTTAGCAAATTCGTTACCAAAATCGATGATTTGCAACTTAATTAAAAAATAGTGTGATCGGGGCATGGCCAAATTTGCATGGAAGTATTTATGGAGCCGCTTTCCTGCATGGAATCCTGGCAGTTCTCAATAGTAAGCAAGCGCTTATCACCAGTATCCGTATTCAGTAATCCGCAATCCGATTTCCGTGTGCGCCTCCTCTGGTGATTTCGTCGGGAAACGGTATACGGACTTCGGGCTGCGTATACCAGTGACTCATTCAACAGGTAACCCACCCTGGAGGTGCGGTAACCTTAAATGCTGGAGATCAACGGCAAAGAAGGGTGTTCATCCATGAAAAAGTCGCCAGCAGCGTCAGATAATTCTCAGTTTGTCATTATTGGCGGCGGACCGGCAGGGCTAACAGCGGCATATGAATTGACGCGCCATCACATTCAGCCAATTGTTTTGGAAAAATTGGATAAGGTTGGTGGTATCGCCAGAACGGAAGTGTACAAAGGCTACCACTTTGACATGGGAGGGCATCGTTTTTTTACCAAGTCAACGGCCGTAAACCAATTTTGGCGCGAAATTTTAGGCGATGACTTTCTGCGCCGCCCGCGCCTTTCCCGCATTTTCTACAAACAAAAATTTTTCAATTACCCCCTAAAACCGTTCAATGCCCTGATCGGTTTAGGACCATGGGAAGGCTTCCTGATTCTTGCCAGCTATTTGCGCTGGCAGTTATTCCCCTATCCGGTAGAAGAAACATTTGAACAATGGGTGACAAACCGCTTTGGTAAACGCCTTTTCGAAACATTCTTCAAGTCCTACACAGAAAAGGTGTGGGGTATTTCGACCTCTGAGCTAAAAGCGGAATGGGCGGCTCAGCGCATTAAAGATTTGTCTTTGCGGACGGCAATTACCAGCATGTTTCTCAAGCCGGGCACGTCTATCAAAACGTTGATTGAGGAGTTTGACTACCCCAGACGGGGACCCGGTATGTTGTGGACGGCCGTTGCCGAAAAAATTGAAATGCGCGGCGGGCAGGTACTGCTAAACAGTGAAGTCATTGGCATAGAGCGAGAAGGAATGCAAATTACAGGCGTGCGGGTGGCGCGTAACGGCCGTGTCCAAACCATACCCGGCACCCACTTCATCTCCAGCATGCCCATCACCCAATTCATCCAAACCCTCACCCCGCCGCCCCCTACCCACGTCCTCAACGCCGCCTCACACCTCAGCTACCGCGACTTTCTCACCGTCTGCCTCATCATCGACAAACCAGACCTCTTCCCCGACAACTGGATATACATTCACGACCCCAACGTCCACGTTGGCCGCATTCAAAATTTCAAAAACTGGAGCCACGAAATGGTTCCAGACCCGGCCAAAACCAGCCTGGGGCTGGAATATTTCTGCAACGAGGGAGATGACTTCTGGAATATGCCCGATGAGGAACTCATTGCTCTGGCCAGCCAGGAATTGGCTCAAATCGGGTTAGCCCGCCCGGAGGATGTGCTGGATGGCACTGTTTTTCGTGTGGAAAAATCGTACCCCGTCTACGACAGCGACTATGCCCAGCACCTGGACACCATTAAAGCCTATATGGCAGAACTGGAAAATGTGCAAACCATCGGGCGTAACGGTCTCCATCGTTATAACAACCAGGATCATGCCATGCTTACCGGCATGTTGGCTGTGCGCAATATGCTTATGGGTGAACAAAATAACCTGTGGCTGGTGAATGCAGAACAGGCTTACCATGAAGAAGTGGCCGTTTTGGATGAAGTTCCGTTGGAGGAAGTGATAGAAGCCGTTGAGGAAGCGTGGGTGTATGTTTTTCCCAAGTTGGATATGCTGGCTTTTGGTACGGCGCTTGGCGTGGTGCTGGGCATTGCGTTGGGTGTGCTAACGCTTTGGACGGCGCTGGTGGGGAATACGGCCGTTATCACCTGGATGGAGCTGCTCGGTCAATACTTTCCCGGCTACCATGTCTCGCCGGGCGGCAGCCTGATGGGGTTGTTCTATGGCTTTTTGTGCGGCTTTGGTGCTGGCGGATTTTTTGCATTTGTGCGCAATGCGGTTACGGCCGTTTACGTTGCCACCACCTTCCGCTCTGCAGAACGCAACGCACTGGAAATGTTCTTCGACCACATTTAACCAGAGTTTGGAACGCAGATACCGCAGACAA
>CAZRIB010000078.1:0-119 GCA_964600035.1 uncultured Ardenticatenaceae bacterium
TACCGAAGAACCAATGGCTGAAGAACCAGCCGCCACCGAAGAACCGATGGCCGAAGAACCAGCCGCTACCGAAGAACCAATGGCTGAAGAACCAGCCGCCACCGAAGAACCGATGGCCG
>CAZRIB010000078.1:219-12117 GCA_964600035.1 uncultured Ardenticatenaceae bacterium
AACCGGACTATGACACAACCATTTACGGCAACATCGACGAAATCGATCTGACCGGTGCAACCGTTGTCTTCTGGCATCAACACAGTGGTGGTCGTGAAGAAGAACTCCTGAAAATTGTTGACGAATTCAACCAGACCAACCCATACGGCATCACTGTAGAAGCCCGCAACGAAGGCGGCTACGGCGACATTTATGACAAAATGATTGCCGGTTTGACCTCTGGTGAACTGCCGGGTTTGGTGGTTGCCTATCAGAACCAGGCTGCTGCCTATCAAGTTGCTGATGGCCTCGTCAGCCTGGATCCCTACATCAATCACCCGGTTTATGGTTTGAGCGAAGAAGATCGCGCTGACTTTTTCCAGGCTTTCTTAAATGCCGACCGTCTGCCTCAATTTGGTGGTCAGGCTTTTGGCTTCCCGCCAAACCGCTCTGTCGAATTGATGTACTACAATGCAGAATGGCTCCAGGAACTGCGTGATGCCGGTGCAATCAGCTTCGATGGCCCGCCGCAAACACCAGAACAATTTGCTGAAGCCGTTTGCGCAGCCTCAGAAAATCCGTTCAGCAAGAACCCAGACCCCAGCTTTAGCGTTGGGTATGAAGTCCGCACAGATGCATCCAACGTGGCAGCGATGGCCTTCGCCAGCGGTGTTGACATTTTCGATTACGAAAACAACGTCTTCACTTACAACACACCTGAATTGGCACAATACATGACCTTGATGGCAGACCTGCTGTCTCAAGGATGTGCCGGTGAAATTGCTGAACGTTTTGGCGATCAAACCGACTTTGGTAACGGCAAAGTTTTGTTCACCATGGGTTCTTCCTCCGGTTTGCCGTTCTACAAGAGCGCTGTGGATGATGGTGAAGCAGGCGGCTTTGAATGGTCAGTTGCACCAATCCCCTACACCACCGACGAACCAGCTGTGAATGTTTACGGGGCCAGTGTCAGCATTCCCAAGACTGACCCGCAAACCCAGTTGGCTGCATGGCTGTTCATCAAGTTCTACACCAGCCCTGAAATTCAGGCTCGTTGGGCACGTGCCAGCAATTACTTCCCGGTTCGCGCCAGTGTTGCAGAAGGCTTGCCGGAATACTTTGCAGAAAATCCGGCCTACGAAGTGGCCTTTAACTTGCTGAAATATGGCAAGACAGAAGCCCCGGTTGCTGGTTACGACAACATTCGTGACGAAGCAAAAGCCGCTTTTGAGCGTGTACTCCAGGGTGAGGATGCGGCAACGGTTTTGGCTGAATTGGATGCGACAGCAAATGCAATTCTGGCAGAAGCTGCACCGTAATTCGTTTGAGCCTTAACGCTTAGCTTAATTGAAACAGCCTTGGGAACAAATCCCAGGGCTGTTTTTTTATTGCCACAAGAAACGGCCGTGTTATAATCTCTTCGTCTGTTTCATCTGTCACCCAGCATGTCCTGTTTTTGTCATAACGACTTTGTCGCATTTAACGCCGAAACAGACGCTCTCCCCTTTTTTTGTTATGACAAACGGGACCCAAAGCCATATGAGGAGAAAGCCTATGTCATATCGTAAAGCAATTTGGTTACTGGTTACGGCCGTACTTTTGCTGACATTTGCGGTTGCCTGCCAACCCCAAACTGTCCAGGTAGAAGTCACCCGGGTCATCACCGAAACCGTCAAAGAAGAAGTCCCTGTAGAAGTAGAGGTTGAAGTAACACGTGTTGTTACCCAAACCGAAACCGTTGTCGAAACAGTGACAATGGAAGAAGCCCAACTGGGTTCAGAAGAACATCCCATCAAGGTCCTCTTCGTACCCTCGGTAGAGGTTGATGCCATCATTTCCGGCGGTGAAGTTCTGGCTCAGGCGCTCGAAGATGCAACCGGCCTCAAATTCGAAGTAAGCGTACCAACCAGCTATGCCGCCACCATCGAAGAAATGTGTGCCTCCCCCGGTGACACCATTGGCTTCATCCCCGCACAAGGCTACGTTTTGGCAAACGAACGCTGTGGTGTCACGGTCGGTGCAGCCGCTGTTCGTTTTGGCCTGCCCTGGTATGCCGCTCAAATCGTCGTCCGTGCCGACAGCGGCATTGAAACCCTGGAAGACCTGGATGGTAAGACATGGGGCGTCCCGGACTTTGCTTCCACATCCGGCTACCTGTACCCAAGCGCCATGTTTGCCGAAATGGGCATTGAACCCGGTGAAATCGTTGAAACTGGTGGTCACAGCAACGCCATGCTGGCCGTTTACAACGGCGAAGTCGATTTTGCCACAGCATTCTTCAGCCCCCCGCTTCTGCCCAATTATGAACGGCAGTGGCAGTATGGTGTAGATGATCCGGAAATTTGGCGCGAAGCTGGTGAAAGCCCCGTTCGTAACGAAGAAGGCCGCACCTTTGTGGCCGGCGGTCCAGATGAAGGCGGCTACCGTGTTTTGGATGCTCGTTCATCAGTGGCAGACACAGCTCCGGACATTTTTGATGTCACCCGCATTTTGGCCTTGACACCACAGATTCCCAATGACACCGTTTCCTTCGGTCCAGATTTCCCTCTGGCACTGGCCAACGATATTGTTGATGCCTTGGTCGAATTCACTGCAACGGATGCCTGTGAACAATCCATCTGTTCAGAAGATTTCTACAACTGGTCAGGTTTGGAACCTGTCTCGGACAGCTTCTATGATCCTGTTCGTTCCACAATGGCAACTTTGGGCATCACGCAAGAAGATGTTTTCGGTGATGGTTGATAATATGTAATGTTGTTAACAGCCGGGAGAATTTGATTTCTTCCGGCTGTTATTTTTTATTGTGTAGGCTTGCCGCTTACTTTTGTTCCATCCACATTTCCTGACTGAGAATCTTATGCTGCGAATTAAACATTTATCGAAGGTGTACGATGGTGGCACTCATGCCTTAAAAGATGTCTCTTTTGAAGTGCCTCAAGGTGAATTTGTTGCCATTATTGGTTTGAGCGGTTCTGGTAAAAGTACTTTGCTGCGCTGTATTAACCGGCTTATTGAACCCACGGGGGGTGAGATTTGGTGGCATGATTTGAAGTTGTCTCATGTTTCTGGTGAGGAACTTCGCCGTGCCCGCCGGAAAATTGGGATGATTTTCCAGCATTTTAATTTGGTTGACCGTTCTACGGTGCTGACCAATGTTTTAAGTGGCCGTTTGGGTTATGTAAATCCAATTAGCAGCCTCTTCGGCCGTTTCCCTGAAGAAGATATTAAACGGGCTTATGCCAATCTGGAACGGGTTGGCATTCCTGATAAAGCAATGGCACGAGCTGACGAATTGAGCGGTGGACAGCGTCAGCGTGTGGGTATTGCCCGTGCCTTGATGCAAGAGCCGGATATGATTTTGGCTGATGAACCTGTTGCCAGTTTGGACCCGGCTCTGGCGCACAGCATTATGCGCCATTTGCAACAAATCAATCAAGAGGATGGCATCACGGTATTGTGCAGTTTGCATTTTTTGGATCTGGTGCAGCAGTACAGTACACGAGCAATTGCCTTGAATGAAGGCCGTGTTGTGTTTGACGGCCGTCCAGATGAGATTGATGATGAGAAGTTTATAGAAATTTACGGCCGTGAAGCGGAGCGAATTGGTTAAAAATGACCCAGCAAACAAATGAACCACGTCGGAAACGGAGCATTTGGGTGACGATGGTCATTATAACGGCCGTATTCTTCCTCTACCCCATCGCCATCCAGGCAACCGAAATCAACCTCAACGAACCGCTTGAACCCAAGCGGCAGGAAAACCTCATCAGCCTGATTAGAGACCTGGCCCGGCCAGACCTCTTCCGTTTTGCCAACGAAACGCGCAGCACCAACATCTCCATTCGCATGCCCTGCCCCGAAGAAATAAAAGGGTCCCAAGTTTCCTTTGAAGGGCGTGTCATCACACTTGCCCCAAACTGCGCCACAACCACCCAAGACCAGCTCACCCTGACAGGCAGCGGCTTTCCGCCAAATGTACAAGGAGCCGTCCTCTGGTATCCTGCAGGCAGCGACACAACCCGGCGCCTTGCCGAAATTCGGGCAGACAGCAATGGTGACTTCACCGTAACATTTACCATGCCCGATGTGCGCCCAACGGAAGAACCACAGCGCATTGAAGTCGTCGAAATTTTAAGCCGCCGCATTATTGGCTTCAGCGACGCCAGCAAAGAAGCGTTTGAGAAAATAATTGAGACGGTTTTAATGGCCTTAATGGCCTCGACAATTGGCACAATTTTGGCTGTGCCTATCTCATTTTTGGCCGCACGCAACCTGATGGAAGATGTCAAACTGCCATTGGCCGCTATCATGGCCGCCATTATTGCTCTGCCCTTTGGCGGATGGCTGGGACACGCCGCCGGGAGTATACTCTCTAATTGGGCAGACCAAGTTAGCAGCCAAACGATTGTGGGACTGGGGGCGTTTGTTGTTTCATCTGTGGGCATTGTGCCGCTCATGCGGTTTGCACTGCCCGGCTCATTAGATGAGAAACGGCCGTCTCTCCCCATAACCCTTCTCGCCATCACCGCCAGCCTGCTGCTCGGCATCTTCAGCCTCAGCCTGCTGGCAGACCTGGGACTGGTGGCAGGTGGTTGGCTGCGTGACAATCTGGGGCTGTTCGCCTTCATCGGCAACTTCATTTACGTTCTCAGCGACCTGCTCCGCGTGCTGATGCCCGCAGCAATTGGATTCATTGGGGCAGCAGCGGCCGCCTCCTACGCCAGCCGGTACGGACAAGAGGCCATTTTGCAGCTATCCCGCAGCGCCGGGCAGACAGTAACGCTTATCCTTACCACCATTGGCACGGCCGTCTTCATCTTTGCCATCGAATATTTCATCAACTGGATATGCCTCTTTGAATTATGCAACCTGCTCCCCCAAACAATTCCTGATTTATGGGTGAGCATGGGCATCCCGGCCATTGTCATCGGCCTCATCGCCGGGGCACTATCCATGCGGCAGGAACCGAAACGGCCGTTTCCCATCGGCGCACTCACCTACAACGCCACCCGATCATTCCTGAACGGAACACGTTCCATCGAACCCGTTCTGCTTGGTTTCGTACTCGTGGTATGGGTTGGTTTAGGCCCATTTGCAGGCATTCTCGCCCTCACCATCAGCTCCATTGCCGACCTGGGCAAACTGTTTTCCGAACAAGTTGAAAACATCTCCCAAGGGCCAATCGAAGCCATTACCGCCACCGGCGCAAACCGGCTGCAAACCATCGTCTACGCCGTTATCCCCCAAATCGTTCCGCATTACATCGCCTTTGCCTTTTACCGGTGGGACATCAACGTGCGTATGGCAACCATCATCGGCTTTGTCGGCGGCGGCGGCATCGGCTTTGTCCTGTTCAGAAGCACCAACCTGACCCAATACCGGGCAGCCAGCGTCATGGTCATCGCCATCGCGCTGGTCGTAACCACACTCGACTACGTCAGTTCCAAAATTCGCAGCCGCATCATTTAGGCAATTGACAGCGGCCTACACAAAAAGTTAAAAAAGCATGACAGAAACAACTGTTACAACCACAACAAGTAAAACAGGCAAAACAAAATGGCGTACCATTTTGCTGGCTGTTGGCCTTTTTCTGCTGTATGCCCTTGCGGTACAGCTAACAGAAATTAATCTGGAAAAACCATTAGATCCGAACCGGCAAGAGGCACTGGTGCGTGTTCTTCGGCTGTTGGCTGACCCCGACTTTGTACGGGTAGAAGGCGGCTCTTTAAGCCTGAGCGAAACGACTGTCCTCACGGTTGACGCCATCATTGAAACAGTGTTAATGGCGCTGATGGCTTCTACCATTGGAACACTGTTGGCTGTGCCCATCTCATTTATTGCCGCAAGGAATTTGATGGAACCGGTGACAGCACCATTGGCGGCGATTATGGCAGCGATTATTGCCCTGCCGGTGGGCGCATTTCTGGGGCAGGTGGTCACCGGACAATTGATTGCCTGGGCAGGTTTGGCGGCCAACTCCGTTTTGGTAGGGTTGGTGAGCATTGCCGTCATTGGGCTGGTAATTTGGCTGCTGCTGCGCACGGGGCTGCCTGCCCTGGATGACATGCGGGGCAACGGCCGTTTTCTCGTTTACGGCCGTTTGCTGCTGGCCGGACTGCTCCTCCTGACCGGGCTGGGCATTATGGCCAACCTGGGCACAACCCTGGGCAGCTGGATGATGGACGTTCTGGGGCCGTTTGACTTCTGGGGCAACTTCATCATCGTCCTTTCCGACGTGCTGCGTTTAGGGCTACCGGCCTTTATGGCCACATTGGGCGGCCTTGTTGCCATGTCTTATGGTGCACGTCTGGGGCAAGAAGGCGTTTTGCGCCTGACCAATACACCCGCCAAAGTGGTAACGGCCGTACTCTCTGCTGGCGGCATGTTTACCTTCGTCTACGGCATTGGGTCCATGCTCAACTGGCTCTACCTCTTCGACAACCCGCAATATTGGACAACCTATCCCGGACTGGCCGCCGCAGGCATCGGCATCATCGCCGGGCTGCTTCTGCCACCCAAATACCCCTTACGTATCGGCTTTGTCATTTACTCCGTTTCCCGCGCCATTCTCAACGCCCTGCGCTCAATCGAGCCGCTCATCATGGGTATTGTCTTTGTCGTTTGGGTAGGATTGGGGCCGTTTGCCGGTGTCATGGCATTGACCCTCCACTCCATTGCCGCCCTGGGCAAGCTGTTCTCGGAGCAAGTAGAAGGCATTGACGAAGGGCCGGTTGAAGCCATCACCGCCACCGGAGCCAACCGGCTGCAAACCATTATCTACGGCGTCGTGCCGCAAATTGTGCCGCCTTTTATTGCCTTTACGTTATACCGGTGGGACATCAATGTGCGCATGTCAACCATCATCGGCTTTGTTGGCGGCGGCGGTATTGGCTTTATCCTCAGCCAAAATATCCAGCAGCTCCGTTACCGGCAGGCCAGTGTCATGATGATTGCCATTGCTGTGGTGATCTCTGTGCTGGACTATGTTAGCTCGCGCATTCGAGCCAGAATTATCTAAGTAAGCGTTCGTACATAAGTTAGCGGTTTTCAGATTGGTTCAATCTGGCAGATTGAACCAATCTTGCCAAGTTAAAAACGAATGGTTAGTAACCGGTAACTGTTGTCTGCTTTTAACCATATTATGACGACAAAAAATGAGTTGGCATTATTGCTGAAGGTGGCACGGGAAACGGCCGTATCCGCCGGTAAACAAGCCCGTGCCATCATCGAACAGCCGCGCACCATCACAGATAAGGGGCATGGAGACATCGCCACAGATGCCGATTTTGCTGCCCAGACACTCATCATTGACACCATTTTGGCGCAATTTCCGCATCACGGCTTTTTGGCAGAAGAGGAAAATGCCCCCTACCCCACCAAAGGGCCAATTATCTGGATTGTAGACCCATTGGATGGCACGCAAAACTATAACCGGCGTCAGCCTGAATTTGCTGTTTCTGTGGCCGCGGCACGGCCGTTACCCAACAACCAGTTCCAGCCGCTGGCCGGGGCCATTTACGACCCCATGCGCGACGAACTGTTTAGCGCGGCCAGCGGAATGGGCGCATTCATAAACAACCACCCCATCACCGTCAGCGCCATTCACCAGATAAAACAATCTGTACTAGCTGTAGACTGGAGCTATAACCCGTCACTGGGGGCTTCCATGCTGAACTACGCACTCTCCTTGGGCAAAGCTGTCAAAAGTCTGCGGGCTTTGGGCAGTGCCGCCCTTTGCCTGGCATGGGTAGCCGCTGGCCGCTACGATGCCTATATTAACTTTCATCTCAAACCCTGGGATATTGCCGCCGCCGTAGTCATTGTGGAAGAAGCCGGTGGCAAAGTGACCCACCTGGATGGCTGCCCTCTTCAGTGGCATAAAAGCGGTTTGGATTGTTTGTTCAGCAACGGCCGTGTACACACCCAATATCTGCAGCATTTGCATCATTCATAACCAACCAACGCTGTACCTTTTAGATAAACCGCCCAATCACTGCGAAAACGCATTGTCAAAAGCCACCACTACCCTTTACAGTGCCGTGTGGTATGATCAGGCTGCAATAAAACTTTCAGTGACCGGATACACACATGCGTTGGCCTCCTTATGAACACATCTTCTTTGACTGCGACTCCACATTAACAACCGTAGAAGGCATAGACATTCTGGCCGAAACAGCAGGCAAAAAATGGCGGGTAGAGGTACTTACCAACGCCGCCATGGACGGCCACCTGAATTTGGAAGATGTTTATGCCAAACGCCTCCAAGCCATTCATCCCACACGTGACCAAATTCGCCAGATTCGCCGCATCTACAAAAAAAATGTGGTGGAAGATGCCGCTGCCGTCATTGCAGCCTTGCAGTTGCTTGGCCATAAGGTCTACATTATCAGCGGCGGGCTGGCCGAACCTGTGATGGAGTTTGGCATTTCGCTAGGTGTACCGCGCAGCCATATCCGCGCCGTGGGGGTCACGTATAATGAGCTGTCTGACAGATGGTGGGACCCAAGCCAGTCCGCTTTTCGGGATAACCGAAAATATATGCAGTATGAGCATGGCGCGTTAACAGTTAGCGATGGCAAAGCCCAAATTGTAAAAGAGTTGATGGGACAGCAAAACGGCCGTTCCCTGCTCATCGGCGATGGCACAAGCGACCTCCTCGCCAGCCACGCCGTCAACCTATTCGTCGGCTTTGGGGGAGTCGTTACCCGCAAACGAGTCCAGGAAAACGCTCCCCTCTATTTACAAAGCCAAAGCCTGTCTCCCTTGTTGGCTGTTGCCACTGGCCCGGCAGGCTTACGTTTACTTAACAACACACCATATCAGGAGACCTTTGAAAAAGGTCTAAATTTAATCAAAACAGGAGCGATAACATTTAACAATGAACGCATCAAAACAAAATTCAACCGGGCGTTCAACGCCTCACATTAAACTGTTCATTCCCGGCCCCACCGAAGTGCTGCCGGAAATTCTGGATGCCCAAACAGATTGGATGTTTGGCCACCGCATGCCAGAATGCGCCGATCTCATTGGCCGCATTGAACCGAAACTCCAGCAAGTATTTTATACCAGCAAGCGTGTACTTATCTCTGCTTCCTCCGGCACTGGCCTGATGGAAGCGGCCGTACGCAACACCGTCAGCAAGAAAATTCTCAACACCGTCTGCGGCGCATTTAGCGACCGCTGGCGTGAAATTGTCGAAGGCAATGGCATTCCCAATGAAGTGCTTGAAGTTGAATGGGGACAGGCCATTACACCAGAATTGGTTGTGGAACGGCTGAAAAGCGGCGAATTTGACGCTGTTGCCCTTACACATAACGAAACCAGCACCGGCGTAACAAACCCCATCAAGGAAATTGCCCAGGCCATTCGCGCCCTGCCTAATGGCGACGACATCATGATTTTGGTGGATTCTGTCAGCGGTCTTTCCGGAGCGCGTGTGGAATTTGATGCCTGGGACCTGGATGTGGTGCTGACTGCCAGCCAAAAGGCATTTGCCCTGCCGCCGGGGCTGGCATTTTGCGCTGTTTCCGACCGGGCAATGGCCAAAGCCAAAACCATTCCCCATCGCGGTTATTACTTTGACTTCTTGCTGCTGGACAAATATCTGCAAAAGAACCAGACACCGGCCACACCGGCTATTTCCTTGCTCTTTGCGCTGGATGCCCAATTAGACCGCATGCTGGCCGAAGGCATGGAAGCCCGTTTTGCCCGCCATATTGCCATGCGCGACCGCACCATTGAATGGGCAAAATCGCGTGGTTTTGAAATTTTTGCCGCTGAAGGGTACGAATCGCCAACAGTAACGTGTGTGGCAAACAACAAAGGCATTGACATTGCCGATATGAATAAATTCTTGCGCACCAAAGGCATGATTATTTCTAATGGCTATGGTGCAAAGTTAAAAAATGTCACGTTCCGACTGGCCCATATGGGCGATTTGCAGTTGGCGGATATGGAAGCATTGTTTGCGGCGATGGATGAGTATCTGGCAAATTAAGCGGTGAAGATGAAGATTGGAGATTGGGTTTTCAGATTGGTTCAATCTGGCAGATTGAACCAATCTTACCAAGTTAAAAACGAATGGTTAGTAATCACCAATCTATTCATCACAAATCACTTTTATGACAAAAGTAGGGATTAATTTATGTTTCGGATTTTGGTTTCTGACAAGTTGGGGGCGGCCGGGTTGGCGCTGCTGGAAGCGGCTGAAGATGTCTCTTATGACATGAAGCCCGGTCTTAGCCCGGATGAACTGAAGGCGATTTTGCCTGAATATGATGCGTTGATTATCCGTTCTGGCACGAAGGCCACGGCCGAAATTATTGAAGCCGGTACAAAGCTGAAGGTAATTGGCCGGGCGGGTATCGGCGTGGACAATGTGGACATTTTGGCAGCCACACAGCGGGGCATCATCGTCATGAACACGCCCACGGCCAACTCTATTGCAACAGCAGAACAGGCAATGACACTGATGCTGGCTGTAAGCCGGCATACGGCCGTTGCTCATGAATCGCTGCGCCAGGGAGAATGGCGTCGTTCCGAATTTGTGGGGCAAGAGCTGTATGGCAAAACATTGGGCATCATTGGCTTTGGCAACATTGGCCGGTTGGTGGCGCAGCGCGCCCAGGCATTTGGTATGACCGTCATTGCCTATGACCCCTACGTTTCAGAAGAAGTAGGGCGAGAGCTGGGGGTAACGCTCGTTGATTTGGATGATTTGCTGCCGGAGGCCGACTACATTACGCTGCACACAGCGGCCGTGCCTGCCACCATCAAGATGATTAACGCCGATACCATTGCTCAAATGAAAGACGGGGTTATTTTGGTCAACGATGCCAGAGGCAAATTGATTGATGAAGAAGCCCTGCTGGCGGGTTTGGAAAGTGGCAAAATTAAGGCGGCGGCTTTGGATGTGTACAGCAGCGAACCGCCCAAGGACAATCCTTTAATCGGGCATCCCAAAGTGCTGCACACCCCTCACCTGGGTGCGAGTACGGTGGAAGCGCAGCGCGCTGTGGCGGAGCAGATTGTGGCGCAGGTGCTGGATGCACTGCGTGGCACGGATTTTCGCAATGCGTTGAATATGCCGTTTGAAACGAAAGGGATTGACTTTAATGCGATACGGCCGTTTCTGGGGCTGGCCGAAAAATTGGGCAAACTCCATGCCGGTCTTGCCCAGCATCCCATCACCAAACTGGAGGTCGCCGTCAACGGTGAAGCACTGAACGGTCTGGTAAAGGCCGTGGCAGCAGGCATTCTTCAGGGCTTTTTGGCAGACAAGCATGACGGACCGATTAACTACATCAATGCCCCCGTGCTGGCTGAACAGTACGGCATTGCCATTACCCAGTCAACCACACCCAAAGAGACTGACTATCCGAATATCATTTCTTGCAAAGCGTATTGGGATGGCGGCGAACGGCGGCTGGATGGCGTGTTGTTTGGCAATGAAGAGCCGCGGATTGTGCGCATTAATCGCTATAAATTGGAAGCGAAGCCGGAAGGTACGATCTTGCTGATGTTGAACAAGGATGTGCCCGGTGTGATCGGTCAAATTGGAACCATTCTTTCCGCATACAACGTCAACATTGGTGAATGGCGGATGGGACGAGATGAACCGGGCGGTGAGGCGCTGTCGGTGATTAATTTGGACAGTGAACCGCCTGCCCCGGCTGTGGATGCGTTGAGCAAGATTACGGCCGTTACCGACATTCGCGTCGTGACCGTCTAAAGCTGCTAGCCAGCATACAACATGAACCAAAAAGACCAATCCGCACTGGATTGGTCTTTTTTTCCTCTTTCCTCTTCTGTGTAAATGGAGCGCCAGCATCCCTGCTGGCCGTGTGCCGCCTTCCCAGGCGGCGCTCCCTTTCATTCGTTTGCTGGTGCGCCGCAGGCGCGTGATGTCTTCTCTAAAAA
>CAZRIB010000079.1:0-3871 GCA_964600035.1 uncultured Ardenticatenaceae bacterium
AAAAATTTAATCATGAATCCATTAATCAGTTCCCCTTACCAGCCAACCGCCATGCCATCATTGCGAGGTTCGCTGCCGCCAATGAGTACGCCCGTTTCAGCATTGCGGACAATGGCTTGCCCGCCGCCATAGTGCCATCTGCCGGGGTCTGGGTGCAGTTCGTGGCCGCGTTCTACCAGTTCTTCACGAATGCCAAGAGGCACGGCCGTTTCCACAGCCACCTGCTTATCCTTAATCCAGTTAAACCGGGGGGCATCCAGTGCCGTTTGCGGATCCATGCCAAATTCCACCATATTCAGGCCAACTTGCAGATGGCCTTGAGGCTGCATAAAGCCGCCCATTACCCCAAAGCTGCTCCACGCCTGCCCATCTTTGGTAATGAAGCCGGGAATAATGGTGTGATACGGCCGTTTGCCCGGCGCGGCCTCATTCGGGTGACCAGCCACCAGCGAAAAGTTCGCCCCGCGATTTTGAAGCTGGACACCCGTGCGGCCAGCCGTCAGGCCGCTGCCAAACCCCATGTAGAGGCTTTGAATCCAGCTCACCATATTGCCTTCCCGGTCAGCGACGGTCAGGTAAACCGTGTCGCCGTGGCGCTGTGGCTTGCCGGGGAACGGCCGTAACGCCTCATGCAGCTTAATCAATGCCCGGCGCTCCTGCGCATAGCTGTCACTTAGCAGCCCTGCAATGGGCACATCCACTTTGCGCGGATCAGCAATGTAAGCGTGTGCATCCGCAAAGGCCAGCTTAATCGCCTCAATTAAAGTGTGGTAATAATCTGTAGAACCATACCCCAGCGCAGCCAAATCAATGTCCTTGACAATGTTTAAGGCAATCAACGCCGTTAATCCCTGTCCATTTGGCGGAATTTCGTGAAACACAAAGCCATTTTTATAAGCAATTTGAATGGGCTCCACCCACTCAGCCTGGTAAGCTGCCAAATCTTCCTCTGCCAGCACACCGCCAGCCGCCTGTACTGTTTGGGCAATTTGCTGGCCGATGGGGCCATTGTAAAACACCTCGTAACCCTGTTCGGCGATGGTTTTGAGCGTGTTGGCAAATTCCGGGTTGCGGAAAATAGCACCCGGTTTGGGCGCTTTGCCGCCCGGCAGCCACACCCGCCGGGAATCGGGGTGGGCGCTCATTTTTCCCTCTGACCGTTTCCAGGCGAAGGCAATGCGCTGGCTTACCGGAAACCCGTCACTGGCGTAGTGAATCGGCCGCTGCAGAAGCGTGTCCAGTCCCATTGTGCCAAAGCGTTCCAGCGCCAACTGCCATCCGCGCAGCGCCCCCGGCACGGTAACCGGCAGCCCGCCCAGAATGGGAAACGTTTCGTGCCCCTGGCTGCGCACAAAGTCGGCGGTAAGTTTTTGTGGGGCAGGGCCGCTGGCGTTAATGCCATAAAGTTTTTGCTCTTTGGCGTGCCAGATAAGCGCAAAGGCATCTCCGCCGATACCGGTTGAGGTTGGTTCGACCACACAAAGGGTGGCGACGGTGGCAATGGCTGCATCTATGGCGTTGCCGCCGGCTTTGAGAATGTCTAAACCGGCCTGGGCGGCCAGGGGTTGGCTGGTGGCTACAAGCCCGTTGCGGGCAATGACGTTTGAGCGTCGGTTGGGGAAGAGGAAGGATTCAAATTCAAACACGGCCGTTTCTCCTGTAGAGTAGTAATTGATGACAGATGATTAAAGATTAAAGCAGTCGCAGCTTTCTTGCTGTGATCCACTCATTAATCTTCATTCATCAATCACCAATCGTGCTTGCTGTGTGACAATTTATGACAATCACCTCTGGTTGACACAGAACAGGTGTTCGTGTATACTGACAGAACAAATGAGCGAAAACCGTTATATCAACACGGCACCATCGCTTTTGCGGTAAGTGTCAAAGCGAGCAGAAAAATGGCAAAAAGAAAAAAGCTTTCCGAGCGTCAACAAAATATCCTCCGGTTCATTAACGAGTATGTCAATGAACACGGCCGTCCACCAACCATTCGCGAAATCGGTGCCAATGTGGGAATTAGCTCAACATCTGTCGTGAACTACAATCTTAACAAATTAACTGAAAAAGGCTTGCTTGAAAGAGAAAAGGAAGTTTCTCGCGGCTTGAAAATTTCCGAAAAAGCTGGCGAAGTTTTATCCAAGATTGGTGATTCGGTTGGGGCTGTTGCGCAATTGGCGGCAGATATTACCGGCATGCTTCGCGTTCCAATTGTTGGGGACATTGTGGCTAGTGAACCCATTTACATTGGTCATGATGATTTTTCCACTTATGATGACGAAGATTTTGTGGAAATCAGCCGGTCGATGCTGTCTGAAAAGCCGGATGAGTTGTTTGCCTTGAATGTTCGCGGTGATTCCATGATTGACGCGATGGTCAATGATGGCGATATTGTCATTTTGAAGAAGCAGGCTGAAGCGAAAAATGGGGATATGGTTGCTGTCTGGATTGATGATGGCACGATGACCCTTAAACATTTTTATCGGGAAGGCGCGCAGGTACGGCTGCAGCCAGCTCACCCGCATATGGATCCCATTTATCGGCCGGCACAGCAGGTGCAGGTGCAAGGGAAAGTGATGATGGTCATTCGGCAAACTGCTTAATGATGTGGATTTGAAATTGTGGACGGCCGTTTTTACGCCGTCCTTTTTTATTTCTCACAAAAAGAACATGCGTTCTGAAAAGTGATTGGTGCGTTTATGATGCAAAATGAACCCGACAAAAGAAAACTTTTTCAAGAGGCCAGGTTACGTCATCGATTGGAATTAAGTTCGCGCCAAATCGAGAAGGTGTTTCATGATCATGAACTGCCTGCGGTTGTGGCTGGCGGTGAGGTAGCGCCCAAAGGCGTACGGTTTGATTTGCATACGTCGCTGGCGGCGGGGAAGGATTTGCTGGCTGGTGTTTCGCGTGATTTGATGCGGGCGTTGGGGGTTTCGGATGTGAAGCTGGGCCGGGAAAACGGCCGTTTGCGGTTGTATGTGAAGAAGCTGTCGAATGTGCCTGTGTCTTTGCTGGATGTTTTGCCGTCGTTGAGTGAGCATCTGCCCATGACGGCCGTTATTGGCCTGGATGAAGAAGGAACACCGCTTTTATTGGATTTTCAGCAAGAGGATGCCTCTCATGTTTTGGTTACTGGCCTGCCCGGTGCTGGCAAGAGCAGTTTGCTGCAATCGATTGCGCTTTCTTTGGCCTGGCAAACCCGGCAGTCACAACTGCAAATGATTATGATTGCACCACCAAAGGATACGGCCGTTTCTGCCAAACTACTGCCTTTAACCTATTTGCCGCATTTACTTGGCCCTGTCCTCACCCAACTGGAAGAAATTATAGAGACATTCAAATTTCTCCACGCAGAACTCAATTACCGCCAAACCCAGGCCATACAAAAGCCAACCATCATCACCTTTATTGATGATGTGGACATACTTTTGGAATTAGGGGGCGAGCCAATGGCAGACCTGTTGGGAAAATTAATTCAAAATGGGGCAGCGGTTGGTTTTCATTTTGTCATGAGTGCTGAGAATGCCAACTCCCCACATTTGGAAGAAACCATGAAAGCTTATTTGCCGCTGAGAATTGTGGGCAAAGCGGCTGACGAAGAAGATGCATTGGCGGCGGCAGGTACAGTTGGCACGCAAGCCGAAAATCTTATAGGCAGCGGTGATTTTTTGGTTGTGCTTGATGATGTAATGACTTATATGCAAGCGGCTTATGCTGATAATTTTGATGTACACATGATTTTGGAAACGCTGCAAAAACGGCAAAAACAAACGCTGGTTGCGAAACCGATTGACACACGAATTTCTCTTGAAAATTCGGACCTGGATTCGGCGCAAAAGGTGTTTGTTTTTAATGGGCAAAATCTGGT
>CAZRIB010000079.1:3971-12004 GCA_964600035.1 uncultured Ardenticatenaceae bacterium
GGAGGTTTGTGTGATGGAAATTGGGATGATGTGGCTGGATGATAGCAAGCAGCGGTCTATGGAAGAAAAAGTTGCCAGGGCGGCGGCTTATTATCAGGAAAAGTACGGCCGTAATCCTGAATTATGCTTTGTCAGTGTCGATGAAGTGGATGAAGAGGGAAAGGTGATTGAAAATATAGAGGTACGGCCGTTGCGTACCATCTTACGCAATCACTTTTGGTTGGGCATGAAACCGGGGAAATCAACCAACCTGGCGCAGTAACACAGAGCGGCTGCCATCGCCTATCAAGCTCATTTTTGCCTGGTAGGTTTGGCCGTTGGCGTGTTGAATCGTCGTTGATGTTTGAATTTGTTGACTTACAGGCTGGGTAATAAAGTCAATTAAGGTTTGGTCTTGTACCACTTTGTCAATTGGTTGGCCGATGCCAAATTTATCCGGCAAGCCATATAGTTGGCGTGCTGCGGCATTCAACAAAATAACTTTGAAATCACCATCCACAACAAAAATTGGGTCTTCCGTTTGATCCATGACCCCACTTAACAAGGCGCGTTCCTGTTCAATTTCACTGTAAATGTTGGCATTGTTAATGGCAATGGTGGCATATCCGGCCAACGCTGAAAGCGCACGGGTGTCATTGCTGTCAAATGATGTTTCTTTTATTCGATTGGTGACACCTAACACGCCAATGGGTTTGTTTTGCAAAATGAGCGGGACATAAATCAAGGATTTTACCAGCAGGGCAGTATGGGTTCGTTTCCACTGGGAGTCATTGCCGATGGCAATGGCTCTTTTTGTTTGCAAAACTTTCCCGGCCAAACTGTCTGTTACAGGTTTACGCACTGATTTTGCTTTGGAGTCCAGGTTTTTGGATGCGCGGATGTAGAGTTCTCCCTGTGCTTCATCCAGTAACATCAGGGAACCTTCTTCTGCGCCGACGACGTAAACGGCCGCTTCCACAACGCGATGCAGCACTTCTTCCAGATCCAATGAAGAGGCGACAGATTTGCCTACGCCATAGAGCACGTTTAGCTCTTGGGCGCGCCGCTGAAGCTGTGAGTTGCTTTCCATAAGCTGCTGAACCAACTGGTCGCGTTCGCGCTGCAAGCGGCTTTCACGGAGGGCTTTGTCTACTGAGCTGCTGATTTCATCGGCGTCGAATGGTTTGATGACGTAATCGCGAATACCAAGGCGGAATGCTTTAACGGCCGTTTCCTCCGAACCATGCGCTGTTGCCAAAATTGCCGGAATCTCTATTCCCCGTTCCTGGAGCTTTTCCAATAATTCCAGCCCTGTCAACCGGGGCATTTGTTGGTCAACGATCATCAGGTCTGGCTCTTTAGAAATAGCCATTTCCAAACCCATCAAGCCGTTACTTGCTACCATCACTTCAAACCCTTTGGGCTTCAAAATATATTCACTCAAGAAGTCGCGGATTTCTTGAGAATCGTCTATGACAAGCACTCGTTCGTACATGGGATTTTTCCTTGGGTTTGTGCGATTAGCTTTAATAGTTTACTACTCGCCTATTAACATGGCAAATCACACGGCCGTTTCTGTACCTGCTTCAAAAACAAACAGCAGAACACAAACGAATTCACTGCTTTTTCTGGCAATAGCATCTTCGGAAATCGCTTAACTGATTCACACGTTCTTTTAATAAACTTGTCCAGAGAATCAGGTTGGGTTAGCATCGCCACAAGCTCAAAACGGGAACAATGGATTTGACAATATGAAGAATGGTAAACGCCATTATACAAATTTTTGCTTACTAATTTTACTGCTGCTTGTTTCTGCCTGCCGTCAAAGCAGCGTGGAAACTGTGGTTGTGACCGCAGTGGTTACAGTGGAAGGACAAGAACAGGTTGTCACACGTATCATTCGCCAGACAAGGGCTGTTACGCCAACGCCCAACCCGGTTCGTCGTGTGGTTGCTCTGGATTTGGCATATGCCAGTAACATTCCCAATATCGACCCGCAGGCTGCTGAATCTCAGGAAAGTCTGGATTTGGTGGAAAACCTGTTTGCCGGTTTAACCAACTTTAACCCTATTACGAATCAGGTTGAGCCGGAATTGGCTGTGGGCTGGGAAACGTCTCGTGACGGCCGTATCTGGACATTCCACCTGCGCGACGACATCTACTGGCTAAAACCCGACAGCCCAGACCCTGGTCAGGGCAATTTGTACACAGCCCAAAAAATCCGGCCAGTCACCGCCAGCGACGTCGTATTTGCCATTCAACGTGCCTGCTCAAGAAGCGTAACCACACCAGAAGATTTCATACTCTTTCTGATAGAAAACTGCCAGGCCATGAACACATTACCCAATCCCAGCCAGGCCGAACTAGACACCATTGGTGTGAGAGCCTTAGACGATACCACCTTGCAATTTTCCCTGGTAAAGCCAAGCAGCTACTTCTTGACCATTACCACCACATGGCTGTTCAAGCCACTGCCTGCCGATTTAATTACGGAAATGGAAAGCGAAGGTCAAGATTGGCAAGCCCCGGAAAATTTATGGACAAGCGGCCCCTTCATGCCAATAGAATGGGACAACGACAAACTCGTTTTGCACCGTAATCCAGAATGGCCTATTCCCCGCCTGGCCAATGGCAACGTAGATATTGTCAACATCTTCCTGGTCGATCGGACAGAAAATATATTTACGTTGTGGGAAGCCAAGCAAATTGATGTCAGCCCCGTTCCTTCTGAACAGCGTGCCAGCTTTTTGCAAAATGATGCCGAAAAAGCCTTGTTAGTCCCGGAGCAAACGCTGTTTTATTTGGGTTTCAATTTTGACAGCGGCGTGTTCAGGGAACCTGAGATGCGGTGGGCATTTAATGCGGCGATTGATCGGGAACGACTGGTTGAAGAGATTTACGACGGGCGTGCAGTAGAAATGCGCCATTTGATACCACCTGGGGTTGTTGGCACACTGCCATTGGATGAAGTTGGTGTGGGATACAACCCAGACCTGGCACGGCAGTGGATGGCAGAAAGTGGTTTTACAAGCTGCCGGTTAATGCCACCTATTACTTATCTGGTATCAACGGCCGATTTATCACTGCGGCAGGCAGAGCTTATTCGAGATATGTGGGTGGAGGAACTGGGCTGCTCTCCGGAGCAAATTGTCATCGAGCAGGTTCCCTTTGGTACAAAATTGGCAAATACCCGCCGCGATGCAGGCGCCAGCCGCCCGGACATTTGGGAGCTTGCCTGGGCAACAGCTTACCCGGATGCCCATAATTGGGTGAATGATTTGCTGCACTGCACCGACAGTGAAAACCGGCAAAATCGGCCGTGCGGGGCTGTGGATGAATTGATCCGGCAGGCTTCGTTGGAAATGGACCAAAATGTGCGTGCTCAAATGTACCGGGAAATTGAAAACCACTTTTTTGGTGGGGATGGCTTGATGCCGATAGTGCCTTTGTATGTGCGGGCAGATTATTGGGCTGTGCAAAGCTGGGTGAGTGTGCGTCCGGTGCTGTTTGGTGGGCAGCAGTTCGATTTGGTGCAGGTGGATGAGGAGTTGAAGCGATTGGAGCGGAGTAGGTAGTTGTGGAACAGTTAGCTCGTTTTGCCACTGATTTTGGGATTTCGTTAACGGCCGTTCAGCTTGAACAGTTTGCCGCCTATGAAAAACTGCTTCTGGCGTGGAACGCCCATACCAATTTGACAGCCATCCGTACACCGGAAGAAATACGCATCCGTCATTTTTTGGATGGGTTGTCTTGTGTGTTGGCGACGGGTGATTTGAACGGCCGTTCCCTGATAGATGTAGGCACTGGCGCAGGATTTCCCGGTGTGCCCCTAAAAATTGCCTTTCCACAAATGCGGCTGACACTGGTTGAAAGTGTAGCCAAAAAAGCACGATTCCTCACAGAAGTTGTCCAAACCTTGTCACTGGCGCATGTTACCGTTGTCGCAGAAAGGGCGGAGGTATTGGGGCAAATGCCAGCACATCGGGAGCAGTATGATTGGGCAGTGGCCAGAGCTGTGGCCGAGATGCGCGTGTTGGCAGAATATTTGCTGCCGCTTTGCCGGGTGGGCGGGCATATGCTTGCCCAAAAAGGGGCGAACGCTTTGGCTGAAATAGATACTGCTCAAACTGCTTTTGCAGCATTGGGTGGGGGGGATCCGTTTTGGAAAACGGTCCAACTGCCAGAGCGGGAGGAGCTGCATTATCTGGTTGTTGTGCCTAAAGTGGCTTCTACGCCTGCGAATTATCCAAGAAGGGTGGGGCGGCCTGGGAAACGGCCGTTATAACCGTCACTGACGGGGCGGATACGGTTTGCGAGCAATTTGCGTGCGGTACAAAATCTGCGGCGTTTCAACCCCCTTCAACTTAACAGGGCCAAACGCCTCCAGATGTACACGTTCTACCAACTGCGGCGCTTTTTCTTGCAGCGCTTTATAAACCACCGACGAAATGACAATTTGCCCATCTTCTGCCAGGTCAACCAGCCGGTGAGCAATATTCATCGGTTCACCAACCATGCGGAAACTCATACGTGACTCTGCGCCAACATTCCCCATCACCACATTGCCCAGATCAATACCAATACCCAGGCCTAGCTCCGTACCTGTTCTTTCATACCAATGGAGGCGTAATTCGCTAAACCGGTACTGCATTGTTAAGGCAGTTTTTAACGCTAAATAAGGTGCATGAGGTTGGTCAAATGGGGCATTGAAACCCACCAGAATTTCATCGCCAGTCAATTCAAAAACAGTCCCCTCATTTTCAACGGCAATGTCCATCATTTCGGTAAAAAATTCATTTAACTGGCTGATGGCTTCATCGGGTTCAACTTTCATAATCATGCCGCCGGTCCAGTTGCGCAGGTCGGCAAACATGACAACGGCCGTTCTCCGTTCACGCCGGGAAAGCAAACCCGGTTCATGAGAAAGCACATGTTCCACCAATTTTGGCCCCATATAACGGCCAAATGTTTCCTTAACCAACTGTTTTTCGCGCCGTTCTGCTTCCAGACGCATTTCCTCAATGCGCTTGTACTCTGTTACATCCTGCATGACCACGGCAAACCCCACCCCTTTAATTTCTGAAATTGAGGCATACAACACAGTGCCATCCGGCAGGGTTACTTCCTCAGGACCAGACCGTTCGTTAGCGTTCTCAAACAAAGGTGCAAGAATTTGAAATTGGGGTACATCCATAACTGGAATACCAATAATAGATTCGGTTTCCACATGGAAGAGCAGTTCCGCAGCCTGGTTTACCAGCGCAATACGCTGGTCTTCGTCTGTTGTAAAAATGGCTTCAGCAGATTGGGCCAAAATCGCCTGAAGTTTCAATCTTTCTTCGTTAACTTCATTAAACAGATTGGCATTTTTTAAGGCTTGGGAAATAGATGCGCCGATGGTTTCCAGTAAAACCAAATGATTCGGGGTGAAGTAGCCAATTTCGGGGTGATTCAGGATGATGACACCAAGCACCTGATCATAACTCATGAGGGGCAAACCAATAGCAGCCCCTGTTTCCATGTGATCATCAGGTAAGGTGATCCAGCGCTCATCTTCGTTGATGTTATCAATAATGTCGCCTTGTTTGTGTTCAACCAGCCATCCGCCAAGGCCTTTTGTCATCACATCTTGTGTGACGCTTTCACTGATTTCCAGGTCTTGTTCTGCACGCTTTAGGAATTTATGTGTTACCTGACCGTTGTCATTTAACAGCATGATATTGCCCTTGGTCGCACCAACGGCTCGCTGTGTTTCGGAAATGATGGTGGCCATCATTTTGTGCAGGTCAAGTTCTGTGCTGATTGCCCGGCTGATGTTGTACAGCAGTTGGAAGCGGTTGCGTTCATCTTCAAGGTGAACACGTGCCCGTTTGAGGCGAATAAGGGTGCGGACGCGCACAAGGAGTTCTTCGCGCACGTGGGGGCGTGATAGAAATTCATCTGCGCCAGCTTCGATACCTTCTATGCGGTATTGGGTTTCGCGCAGGGCGGTGACCATGATGATGGGGATGAGGTGGGTGGCGCTTTCGGTGTCTTGTTTTAGTTCCCGGCAAACATCGAACCCGTTCATGTCGGGCATCATGACATCGAGGAGGATGATGTCTGGCAGGTGCTTGCGCGCCATTTCTAATCCTTCAATGCCACCGCTGGCTTGCAGGATTTGGTAGCCTTCCATGCTAAGTTGGGATGAGAGCAGGAGTCTGTTTTCCCGGTTATCGTCGACTATCAGGACTGTGGATTGTTGTGGGGAGTCTGGTTGATTTATCACGTTACGTTAGTTGCTTGGATACCTGCTGGATTTGAGTAAACTGCAGATTTTTTGGTTATTTGTGGCTGCTTGATCTCTGCAGATTGTGTGTTTCTCTTTGATTATAGCTGAATTTTATGATGCTGTAACTTCTCTGAAAAATTATGAATTATGAAGTATGAAGCAACTCTTGCCACTTGCCACCTGCCACTTGCCACATTTTCATTCATTTGCTGGTGTGCCGCAGGCGCGTGGTGTCTCTTGTGTATACGGCCGAAATATTGTTTGTTTGATTCTGAAGCGTTTTGCCGCGTGTCTATTTATGTTTGCGTTCAATTATTCACAAACGCGGTCAAGTTGGATACGGCCGTTTTGTACTGTCATGCTCGTTGCTTTGTGCAAAAAGTCGCTGGTGAACATGGCTGGGTCAGTGGCCGTAAGGATGGCCTGGGTGGCCTGGAGGACGGTGTTGAGAAGCAGGGCGCGGCGGTGGGCATCCAGTTCTGCCACGACTTCATCGAGTAATAAAACCGGGCTTTCACCGGTTTGGGCGGTCATCCATTGGATTTCAGCGAGTTTTAGGGCGAGGATGGCGCTTCTTTGCTGCCCACGTGAACCGAAGCTGCTTAGGGAACGGCCGTTTAACACAAAATGCCAGTCATCGCGGTGGGGGCCGACACTGGTGCTGCCCCGGGCAATATCCTTGTGTTGGGCGTGTAACAATGTTTCTTCAAACCGGGCTTCTATGGCGGCAATGTCCTGGCTGTGGGTTTGGAGCCATTCTCCGGCCTTTGTTAAGGCGTGGGTGTCTGGGGAACGGCCGTTTTCGGTCATAACCAGCCGGGGCAAATAGCGCAGACGAATCGTCTCCTTGCCTTCTGTCAGCGATTCATAATGAATCTGTTGGGCTGTGCGGGCAATATCCGCCAAAAACGCCGCCCGTCTGGCAAAAATCTGACTGCCAAGCTTAATGACTTTATCTGTAAACACGGGCAGCAGTTCAACCGTGCTTTGCCCTTCTGCAATTTGGCGCAGCAGCGCATTTCTCTGCTCTACCACTTTGTTGTACTGCGACAACGTGCGGCAGTAAATGTTGTCAATCTGGCAAAGGGTAATGTCCATGTAGCGGCGGCGGCTGCTGGGAGAGCCTGTAATGAGCTGCACATCTTCTGGCAAAAAAAGAACGACGCGCAGATTACCCAGCAAATCCATCACGCGGACTTTTCGCTGGTTTACCAAAACTTCCCGCCGAAACGACAGCCCTCCGTTGCTTAAGGATTGTTTTTGCTCTTGGATGAGGCGCATTTCAACGGTGCGGCTGTCGCTTTCTGTGCTGATTTGGCAAACCAGACGGCCTACGGTGATTAATTCTCCTGAATTGGATGCGTCCCAATTGAGCAGTTGGTGGTCGTTATCGGCAAAGGGGGAGCGGCTTGTTGCGAGGTAGTAGAGGGCTTCCAGTAAGTTGGTTTTTCCCTGGGCGTTGTTGCCGTGCAGCAGGGTAGGGCCGGGAGGAAGTTGCAGCTCTAAACGGCCGTAATTGCGAAAATTTGTGAGCGATAGATGGTTTACAAACATGAATTGTGGACATACCTTGAAGCAAATATCAGTAAAGGATTCTAGCATAAGCCTTGCCCAAGAGCATACAGGGCGGCAAACAACTTGTTGCAAGCCGCCAGGTAACAGCTTATTGCGATGCCCCTTCCCCCATGCTATGCTATAAACGCCGTCGCAATTATTTACAAATGGAAGCGCAGCAGGTGAACAACTTGCCATCCGCTTGAATTCTTAATCATCAATCACCAAT
>CAZRIB010000080.1:0-11982 GCA_964600035.1 uncultured Ardenticatenaceae bacterium
TTTTCCGGGGCGGCCTGTGATAAATAAGGCCATTGGGGGGTGTAGACGGCCGTTTCCGGCCAGCCAATTATCGTGTACGTGTCAACCTGCCACTGCTGCTGCCGCGTCAACAAACCGGGCACATCCACCAATGGCTGATGCCAGGGCGGAAACACAGCCAAATGGGTCACACCAGCCTTCGCCATCAGGCGCACAGCCAGTGGACTGCCCGCTCCCTCGTGCATGGCAGGCCACATTTCCGGTGTAATCAAACCGTTCAAATCAAAAATACGCCGTTGGGAAAGATACGTAACAGCCCCAATATCGTCCACGGCTATCAGTGCGTCCGGCGGTGTATTTTCTGCCAGCCACAACCCCATCGCCTGGTCAATCTCGATGATTTCGCGGGTGTTGTTTCCCAGCATCTCAGCCCAATGGGGCAGCCGCCATACGCCGCCAAAGGCCAGCAGTCCGCACAACACCAGCCAGAGCACTTTTGGCAAACGGGATTTTATGCGGGCCAACCCCAGCGCGGCCACGGCAATTTGCAGGGGAATGAGGGGCATGGTGTAACGGCCGTGATGCCACAAAAAATCAACGATAACGGCCGTAAACAATGGCAGCAGCAGCACCCACAACGCCGTTAACCGGCTGCGCGGCCACACAGCCCAAATACCCAGCGGCAGCAGCACAAACGCCACAGGGTTGTCCAAAAAATGAAGCCGTGCGATTTCCCGCAGGGTTCGCCAGCTAAAAAATTGGTCTGTGCCCACTTTGGCGTAAAAGGTATTGGCCAGTGGATGGCCTGTTGTCGCCAGACTGAAGAGGGTGTAGGGCAAAGAGATGCCAATGTAAAGCAGAACAGGCCAAATGAACGGCCGTATCTGCTGGAGAACAGCCTTAACCTGCCACTGGTTGTCACGTGCGGCACGATACAGGGTGTCGGCCACAGCCAGGGCAAACAGGGCGTGCCCCTCCGGGCGCAGCTGCGAACCGAGACCAAACAGCAGTGCCGGTAACGGCCGTAATCCCTGCCGGGTGTATGCCCAAATGCCTAACACAGAAACGGCCGTAAAGGCTGTCGTCTCCATTCCGGCCAAACCAGCCCAGACAAACCGCCCTGTCAGGGCAGCGGCCATACTGGCGGCCAACGCCACCCGCCAATCACCGGCCAGTGCCAATACCAGCTTGTACACCGCCCAGACCGTCACCAACAGAAACAAACCGCTCAACACAAGAGACGGCAGCAGTAAATCAGACGTAAAAAACGCCACGCCCGCCAGCAGCAATGTCCACAAAGGAGCCGTCGATCCGGGGGTTGGTTCACCGGGGTTAAAACTGAAGCCTTGACCCATGCGCAGGTTGCGGGCAAATTGGAAATGAATCCAGGCGTCGTCAAGAGGGGCACCCAATTCCCCGCCAGTTATTTGCAAAGCCCGGCCAATAAACAATGCCATTACCACGACGGCAGCCACCGCCGCCGCCAGCCATACGTATCGCTGCAAGCTGTTTTCTTGCGCACTTCCCTGTCTCATTCAAATTCCTTTGAAAATAAGGATTAATAGAGTAAAGATTAAAGCAGGTGGCAGGTTGCAAGTGGCAAGTAATTAACCTGCAACCTGCAACTTGCCACTTGCAACCTGCAACAAAACCACCACCCAGGCCAGTAATGAAACCAATCCGCTCCACAAGAAGATGGTTGGCCGGAAGGAGAAGGTCACGACGTGTTCACCGGGCGGCACACAAACAGCCTGCACGGCCGTATACGCCTTCACAATGGGTACACGCTGCCCGTCTACCTGCGCCTGCCAGCCCGGGTATGCTGTCTCACTCAGCACCAGCAAGGCACTCTCCGAACTGTTCACGCCAATTTGCCAGAAGCCATCCCGTCGTTCCTGAACAACGGCCGTTCCCCCTGCCCCGCTTGCCAAAGTACAAGACGGTTCTTCAGCCAAAACGGCCGTTACCGCCGGGTCAAAATCGGGGGCATGTACACGGGCAATCGCTTCCTGTTCCGCCGGTATCACTTCTGCCTGAGTAACCAACCGCACCAATGGCAGGGAACGGGCGCGCTCGTAAACCCACACATTGGCCGTATTACCCAGCAGCGTTAACGGCCGTTCCCCATCCCCATAACCATCCAGCGGCCCATAAGAAAGCACATAGTTCGCCCCCAAAATGTCATACGCCGTCGAACGGGGGTCTGGCACAGAAGCAGCCAGCGCGATATTTGCCCCCACTTCCAGCGCGTTATAACCAAACACTGATTGCAGCCCCACCTGCCCGGCCCCGTTTTGGTCAAAAATAGAAACACCCCAGGGCAAAACCCGGTAATCCGTGTCGCCAATCAACGCGGCGGCATCCGGCCACATGGCAGGGGGCTGCATACTGTCCAGGCGAATGAGCCGGTAGCCAAAGAGCCACAAATCGGCCAGCAGCAAGGCCAGCAGACCGCCAGCCAGCCACTGCCTGCGCCGGGCATTGTCCGTTAGCAAGTAACCACGCAGCAAACCGCCGCCAATCAGCAGCGCCGCCACCGCCCATGCCCAACCGCCAAGCTGGTGCCACAAACGGCCGCTTGTGTCGCTGGGGTGCTGGCTGGTAAATAGTGCCCCAAAAGCCGCCAGTGCCGCCGCACCGGTAACGGCCGTTCCCCACAACAGCCAGCGCCAATATCCGGCCAGCGCCTGTTGGCGTTGAGACAGCGGCTGCCCCTGCCAATAAGCCACAGCCAGCCCCAGCCAGGCCGCCGCCGCAAACGTAAACCAAACCGCCGCCCGCCCCGGTGCGCGTGCCAGCCTAAAAGGCGGCAGCAGTCGGTAAACCATCTCAAACAAAAAGCCATAATTGCCAAAAGCGAGCAGCAGCCCCACCGCCGCCAGCATGATAAAAAACCAGATGCGGCGGGTTGGGCGGCGCAATGCCAACGCCAGCCCCAACAAAGGGAGCAGCCCGGCGTAGTAGGTCAATTCTTCAAAATTGGGCACGCTCCAGTAACCAAGCGTGGTCGGTTCGCCAAAAAAGATGGGGATGAGCAGGGTGATGAGATGGGCAGGCGGGAAGGAAAAGGCAGTGGCAAAGTCCAGCGAGGCTTCTGTGGCGCGGCTGGAAACCAGCGTAAATTGGGCAAGCGGGATGAGCTGGACGGCACTGAGAAGCAGGGCGGTTATGCCGGTTACGGCCGTTTGCCGCGCTACAACCCGCCACCTTTGCCCGCTGCCCAGTTGATTGAAAAAAGGACGCGGATGAACGCGGATAAACACAGATTTTTTCGGGTCATCCTTTGGGCGTTTCACGTCTTTTTCCATTATTTCAGCAGAGTCACTAATGCCCAGAAAAACAAGGTAAGCCAGCCAGGCCAGCCCAACATAAATGAGGGATGTGGTATGTCCGGCCAGCACTGCCATCGCCAAAGGAATGCCGGCAATCACCGCGTGCCGGAAACGGCCGTTTTCCACCGCCCAGGCAGAAGCAAGCAGCAGCCAGGGCAGCCAGGCATGAACACCAAGCAGTCCCAAATGACCGGCAAAGACACGAGCGGCCGTAAATCCGCTAAACGCAAACGTCAGCCCACCCAAAGCCGCCGCAAACGGAGGCGCGTCCTGCTTTTGCAAAAAGAGGTACATGCCCATGCCCGCCAGCCAGATGTGGAAAATGTTGATGGCGGTCAGGCCAACGCGCACCGGCAGTAAAATGGCTAACCATGTGGGCGGGTAGAAAAAGGCGACCTGTGGGTTGCTGAGGAAGGGGTATCCGGCAAATTGGCTGCTGTCCCACAAGGGCAAACGGCCGTGCCAGACGGCATCTCTGGCAAAGGAAAGCCAGGGGTAAAAGAGGCCGCGTGCATCCAAACCGCCCACGGCCTGCCCGGCTGGCGGCCACAACACCCGCCCCATAAACAACAGGATGAGGAAGAACAGGGAAAGGCCAAAAACGGCCGTTTTTCGTTGCATTTGCTCTTTTTGCATGAGATTACGGTCACTCTATCACTATCTCGGTAAAACGAACAGGCTGCCCCAACGGCACGACATCCGGCAGTTGGTAAAAACCGGTCTCCAGGGTGTAAGTACCAGCCGGTAAATCCGGCGGCAGTGGAATGGTGAAGGTATCCATGATGCGTTCGCCGGGCTGCCAATCACTCGTTGGGTAGCCGTCCGGCGGGCGGTCTTGCTGGGCTGCCAGTGTGCCGTCCGGGGCCAGCAGATGCACGTAGGCGGTGTAATTTACGGCCGTTTCCTGCTCTGCCTGCCAAACAAGGGTAACTTGTAACGCCTCTGCCTGCTGTTTAACCACATAGCCCGCCAGCGCAATTTGCCCATCCCAGTTTGCCCCGCCCGGCTGCAAATCGGGCACAGGGATTTGTGATGCCGGGACAAAATAAGGAATCGTACCGGCAACTGGTTCGCCAACTTCTCCCTGGGGCAGCAAATTTTGCAGGCGGGTCAGCGTCTCCGTTTCATTGGGACGGACGAGGTACAGCACCGGCTTGCCTGCTTTGCCCAACGGCAGCAGTGTCTGGCTGCGGCTGAAGCTGCGCAGACCGTCAGGGTTTTGCATGGCAAAGTAGATGGTTGCCATTTCTTCTTGTGTGGGGGTCAGGTAAACGGCCGTGTCCTGTGGTGCATTGGCCGCCGCCAGCCCAACTTGCCAATCCGGCAGGTAAAAATTGGCAGCCAGGTCAGGATGGGACGCATAGCGGCCAAAATAGTCTCGCAAGGTAATGCCCAACATGCCGCCCAGCAGGAGAATGACAAGGAGTCCCTGCCGCCATTTGGCTGTACGGAACCAACGGCCGTTTAACAACCCGTGCAAACCCCAGGCGGCCACAATAGCCACTACCCCGGCTGCGCCTGTCATCCGGCCAAAATGGGGCGCGTCGCCGCTGAGGATGGTGGGCAGCAGCATGACAACCAGCCACATTGCCAAAAATACTGTACGGGGATTGGCTTTTTTGCGCCAAAGCTGCACCAATCCCAAGGTGAACAGAACGGCCTGGATGGGGTCCAGATACGGCCGTCCCGGCAAGTTATGGCGCAAATGCGTCTCCCCCTGCCAATACAGCCCGCGCACCACACGCCCTACGTTTAGCAGCCATGTCAGCCAGGGACGGTCTGGCACTGTGCCTTTGCCTTTGTTGGCTACGTAAGCAATTCTAAACACAAAGAAGTAGGGGTACTGCCAGAAGAAGCGCAGCAGGGGAACGGCCGTTAGCAAAGAAACCAGCGCCATGCCCACCACACCGCCAAGCTGCTTCCGCAGCGAAGGCCAGTCATACCATGCCCAAAACAGCACAAAGCCCACAAACAAAAGTGGAAAAAGGCGGGCCGCCGCATAGGTGTAAATCCCCAATCCCAGGAAAAATCCAGCCAGCAAATAATCAACCACCACCCGCCGGGTCATTGCCTGCCGTTTTGCCATTTTGTTGTAACCCCGCCAAAAGAAATAGACGGTCAGCATTTCAATGGGAACAAACACCATTGCCCGAATACCAAAACGGCTGAAGTGAATGGCTGGAACCAAAACGGCCAGGATGTAGGCGGCAGCAGTTGGTATAAATAATTGGAGATTCGAGATTGGAGATTGACGTTCACCGGTTAGCAATCTCCATTCTCCAATCTCTAATAATTCTCTGGCCGCCAAATACGTCGTCCACACGGCCAAAACGCCAAAAAAGGCCGGTACTGCCCGCACGGCAAAGGGAACTGCCCCAAAGAGCCAGATGGACAAGGCCATCAGGTATACGTGCAAGGGTTCACGGCCGTAATTGCCTTCAAAAAAGACCGGAAAGCGCGTGGGGGCTGGGGGATTGCTGCCATGGGCATCTTGGGCATACAGCTCCCAGCCTTCATAAAAGAGCGGGAACTGCTTGCCCTGAACCAAAGACAGGGCATCCAGACCATTATAGGCTTCATCGTGATACAGTCCCGGAGGAAACGTGCCAAGCTGCCAAAAGCGGAGAAAGGCGGCCAAAAGCAGTACCAAAAGTAAAGCCAACCGGGGCAGTGAAACGGAAAAGCGCGAGAACGGCATCAGCGTGTTATCTCCAAAGATGCAATCAGGGCACGGTCGCCATCTGGCAGCAGCCAGCGGGTGTTTGTGCCGGGATGGTAGAGGCCGAGCCACAGTTGGTATGTGCCGGGGGTGGTATCCGCAGGAATGGTGAGGGTGTGGCTTTGCCAGAAATAGTCGCCCTCCCGCCAGCCTTCCCAGGGCGCACCAAAGCCGTCCCATTGGGTCACTATCTGCCCTGTTTCATCGGTGAGATGCAAGAACAGCTTGATGGGTTCGGGTGGCGCTTCTTTGTACCACTGGGTGGTGAGGAGGAGGCTGTCACCGGACACGGCCGTTTCCGGCAAACCGTCCACATTTAACAGCAAGATACGGCCGTTTTCATGGGTAAATACCGCCTCTGCTGCTTGCGGTTCTGGCAGGGACGGTAATTGGTACAGCGTGTAGCGTGGCGTTTGAGCGATTGGTTGGGTGGCAGGCGGCAGGGAAACGGCCGTGTCCTGTGCCAAAGCCAGCCATCCCCCACTGCCCGACGGCAGCAGCAGGGATTGTGAAGGGTCAAACCAATGCATCACCACATCATTTGTTCCCAGCAAAGCGTAGTCAGCGGGCGCAATTTCATCTGGTTGAACACCGCCCAACGCCAACTGGACAGTTGGCCCGGCGGCTTCTACCTTGTAAATGAAGATGCTGTAACCAACTTTGGCCGCTGGCTGCAATTGGCGGAAGTAGGCAAATTGGTCGTGGTTGGCAAAGAGAACGCCCTGCAAATTGGTGACGCTGATGGCATAGATGCCGGGTGCGGGGTTGTCGGGGTAAAACGGCCGTGCCTGCGGATTCATCAAACGGGGCGGAAAACTGTCCAGCCCGGTGTAATCAATGCCGTAATATTCTGGCCGGGCCTCGCCAAAGTAACTCAGCCAGACATGATCAACGCCGTTTTCTGCCATCCAGTCGGCTAAATTGGGTAAATCCTGCCCCCAGTCAATGTTGCTGTCTACCAATGCGTGCCAGCCGTTGTCGGGGCCGCCAGCGATGGCGTTAAAGAAGGCCAGGTAGTTGGGGGCAATGGTCAAGGTGTTGGCAGCCAGCCAGATGAGAGCGGTGATGAGCAGTTGTTTCTGGAATTTGAATTGAGTGCGGGTAAGGGTAACGGCCGTAAACACAGCCAAAAACGGCAGCACCGGCAGCAAATGACGGTAACCCAGGTTGATGTCGGTGGTCAGGGCAAAGGCAAAATAGCCCAGCGGCGGCAAAAGTAAAAATGAATAATTGATAATTGATGATTGATAATTAATTATGGTGGGGAATGTGGTCGTGTGACTCTTAATCGTTAATCTCAAATCTTTACTCTTTAGCACAACCGCCAAAGCCAGCAGCAGCAGCGTAGGCAGGGGCGTTTTGAGGGCAAAGGCAACCGGAAAGTAATACCACCAGCCGCTGTCACTGTATTGGCCTAGCAAAAAGGAGGGGGTGGCCTTTTGCAGCCGTCCGCCTATGTCCAGTAACTGCTCCAGGTGATGGGACAAGGGCAAGGTGAGACCGCCCAGTTGGGGCAGCGTGGGCAGCTCTGTGGGTAGTGTGCCAATTTGGAAGCCGTACATCGCCCATAAGGCCAAAAAGGCGGTGGTTGGAAACAGGACGGTGAAGGTGAGTAGTTCTTTGATGGTTTGTTTGCGGTTGTCTGTGGTGTACCAACGGGAAACGGCCGTTACGATAATAGCCATGGCAAACAGCGGCACAAACAAACCGGCCGTAAATTTGGTGTTTTGCAGAACTGCAAAGCCGATACCGGCAAACACAATGCGAATGGGTGACGGCCGCTGCCAGCACCACCACAACGCATAAGCCGAAAGCAGTGCGCCAAAAGTCAGCCCCAAATCTGTTGTTGTCAAGCGGGTGTGTGCCAGAATGTTCGGGTCTAAAGCCAGCAGCAGCATGGTCAAAACGGCCGTTTTTCGCCCGCCAAGCTGCCTTGCCCACCGGCCAGCAGCAGCAAGCAGAAGCAAACCCAGCCAAATGGTTGGCACTCTGCCCAAAAACATGACATGCTCCACATTGTTGCCAATTTCCCACAAAAACAGTTCTGCGGGACGGTGGAAGCTGCTTAGCTGCCAGGAAGGGTCTTCGGTTGGCAGGCGCACCTGGGCATCGCCAACAAGCAGGGCGGCATTCAAGGCGTTCAGCCCCAGGGGATGCCCCACGCGCATGTGGTGGTTGCCTTCTCGCAGATAGCCAAGTCCGCGCACAAGGAAGCCCTGCTCGTCGAATGTTGGCCCTAATGTGTCCAGGCTGGTCACTGCCAGGGCAAAGAACAGCCAAAAGGTGATGGCAGCAAGAAGTGTGTATGAGAAACGGCCGTAAAAACGCTTACCCATCATGCCTGTTACACGTAACCCAAAGTCCGTACACCGTTTTCCGACGACATGACCAGAGGCAGCGTAAACGGAAAACAGATTACTCAATACGGATACGATTATCCCATGACAAGAAAGAGTGCGGCAGTACCATCCACCGCCGCACTCTTCCCAAACTATTTATCTCCAAAAACCTTCTACACTCGCAACTATACAGGTACTCATATTAGGAACATTAGGAACACGGAGTTTCGCAAAGACCACGTAACATTACACAGCGTAAAGAAGAAAATCTCTTTATTCTCTGCGAAACTTTGTGATTCTCCGTGTTACTCTGTGTTCCTGCTGTATAGTTACCTGCACACTACCTAATCCAAATTGGTCACTTCAAAGTAATCAAAGAACCAGATGGATGGCTTGTACTCATCCGTAGAAGCAAAGACACCAAAATACGGCTCATTTATCCACGTCGTATCTGTGAAATGCTGCTTAAACACCCCGTCAAGATAGAACCTGGCGCCATCTTCACGCACCTCCACGCGGTAAGTGTGCCAATCCAGTGAAGGCCCGTTTGGAATCAACGGATCAAGCTCGGTTGTTGTCCCTATCCGCTTAATGGGGCTGCCCCCACAATCCGGACACCAGACCAAAGAATCGACCTGTTCGTGCAGCAGTTTCAACGGCCCATAGAAAATAAAGTTGTAGTTATAGAAATGGTTGAAACAATTTGTGGTCCGGTACACATTACCAACTTCAGGACATGGCTGGCCGTTCCAGTCGCCGCCAAAGACCAACCCACCAGAAATCAGGTTAGAAGCGTCATGTACCCGTGCCCGATACTCAATTGCGTACGGAAGAGAAGGTGCTTCCACCAATGGGCTGGCAATCATCCAGTCCCAACGGTCGGCAACAACGATGATTAAATTACCCGCTTCAGAACCGGAACCGTAGTAGGCATTGGTCTGTTCCAGGAAAGTCATGCGGCGTACTGGTGTCCAATTGCTGGAAGAGTCGTTAAAGTCGTCCCGGTAATTGCCGATAACCCGAATCGGGTCAGACCATTCACTCACCAGACCATTGGCATACGTCCGTACCCGGTAGTAGTAATAGTTATTAAAGGAAGCAACTTTTGTAAACGCCTGGGATGTGCCGTTCACATCATACGTTGCAGGGGTTGTAAAGCTGGCATCTTGAGCTTCTTGCAGCTCATACTTGGTCGCAGACGTGACACCACCATCCCAGGAAACTGTCCAGTTGTTGGCACTGTTTGGCTTCGTGGCCGAAATAGTCGGTTTGGGCAGGGGTGTGGAGATAATTGGCAGGTAAAGTGTTGATGTGGGGGATTGCGTGATGATGAGTGTGCCAGCCTCACGCGTTAATACGCTAAAGCCATCACCAATCTGTGCGCTGTTGGTGACAATTGTGCCTGCTGTCAGGGTGTCGGTTAAGGTGGCATCAAACTGCAAGGTGATGCTCGTATTGGTATTCAACACGCCTGTCCAGGTGATGACATTATTGGCAACACCATAAGTTCCAACATCCGGTGTAACAACTAACGTTCCCATGTCATAGGTCAATTCGACAGGCAGGGTATCGGTGACATTCAACACAGGTGATGGGCCGCCTGTATTGCTGACCACAACGGTGTAGGAAAGTTTGGAACCGGCCGTTGCCTGAGCATTATTGACGGTTTTTGTTGACTGGGTTAAATCTGGCGAAGCGCCACTTTCTGCGGCTTTCAGAATTTGCACTAATGAAAGGGCAAAAACGATAGCCAATATTGGGCTAAGCAAAGTAATGATGATGTGCCGGCTTTGCCAGCGGGGTTGGTTGGACATATTTTGTCAATCCTCCAAAAGGTTTGGTAAGCGTTCAGTTGGCCAGCTAGCACCCGTATTCCGTAATCCGTGTTCCGTAATCCGTAATTTGTAATTCGTAATTCGTGTGTTCTACCTCTGACAACTTCGTCGGAAAACGGTATACGGACTTCGGGTTACGTGTTCTATTCTCCGTGCAACTCGGTGTTCCATCTGAACGGATACAAGGTTTTTAATGCAGCCACTGTCAATTTTTGACAGCATTCACCTTTTCCTGCATGCCAGTGAATTTGTCAAAAAGAGGCAGGGAACTGTTTTGATTTTGTAATTTGCTGTTGCGGTTTCTTTGTTGAGGGTGCAAAAAACTAGGGAATATTACCGATTGGCTTATTTTCCGTCAATACGAATTGGCTGCGGAATGGTGACGGCCTCTTGATTTTCTGGCTGGGTGAACAGGCGTGCGCCGGTGCTGCGCTGGTACTGCCCTAACCGCAGTTGGTATGTACCGGGGGAAACGGCCGTTACCGGCAGCACATGCTTCTGCACCAACCAATCTCCTGTCTGCAAAGTAGAAACGGCCGCATCCAACCCATCATGCTGGCTCACAATCGCCCCACTTTCATCAACCAAATGCACAAAAATAGACAAATCATCCGGCAGGGGGCCATTCACCTGCCACAGCGTAAACAAGCGGATCGAATCCTCCCCTTGCAAAGGCGGCCACTCATAACCTGCTAATCTAAGCCCGCCTGCAAACGCCGCATCTGCCGGATGTGCCAACTGCGGCGGCTGTGTAGGCAAGGCGTACACCGCAAAAGAAGGCACATCATCAGAACGGTATAACGGCCGTTCCCCAATGCCGCTGATTCGCAGTAAATCCGCAGGCACAGGCGCGTACTCCGGCACAAGTAAACGGCCGTTTTCCACACCCGCCGGAAACACCACCGCCCCCGCCAAACCAGCCCCCGTTTGCACCCATCGCACAGAAACCGGCAGCGAAACCATTCGCCGCAGCGAATCAGCATCAATCGGTTCAAAAAAGCCATCCGCCATAACCACGCCATCCGCCGGGTTTTCAAGCACATAAGCCCCCATTTCCCGAAACACAGTTTGATACTTCAGGCGCGTTTCCAAAGCCGCAGGCCAGGCCACAAACCCATCCCGCACCGTCCGGTAAGATTGCCAGCCAGACACAAACAAAATTAAAAACACAATCAGCGCGGCCAGCCATTTTTTTGCCAGATGGGGACGATTCAGGCCAACGAGCCAGGCAATGCCCAAGCCGGGCAGCAAGTAAACGACGGGTATTGCACCGATGAGCCGCACAGTGCTTGGGGCCTGGGGTGTCACGGCACTGGGGATGAAAGTGACAGCCAGCCATGTTAGCAGCAAGGCTGCCCGTTGGTCTCGCCAACGCCACAAGGCCACGGCCAAACCCAGGTAAACCAACACGGCCGTTCCCCAGTCAAACAACGGACGGTTGGGCAAGGTGTATGTCCAACGGGGATCGCCGGTGAAACTGAACACGCCCAACGTGGCAGCGGCCGTTTCCAAAACCGGCTGCACATCCCCCTGCATCAGTGCCGTCAGCGGCCCATCCAACTGGTCTACACGCTGCTGCAAAGAAGGGTCTCGCCACAACGTTACCTGCATGGGAGCAGCCACCACAACAAACACAGCCAGCACTGCCAGCAGCCAGCGCCACCAAAGCCATGTACCAATCTGCTTTTGGCCGCTTAAGCGCACCAACAGCGCAAAACCAACCGGCAGCAAAAAGACAATGCGCGCACCGGTGTAACTATAAAAGGAAAGACCGAGGA
>CAZRIB010000081.1:0-11916 GCA_964600035.1 uncultured Ardenticatenaceae bacterium
AGGCTGTTTTTGGAGGATCGTTGTACCAACTATAGCCACCGAAAATTTCATCCCCACCATCCCCACTGAGCACGATTTTGAAGCGGGCAGCAGCATGTTTACAAATTTGAATCATAGAGATAAGGGCACTATAACTTTGTGGCTCATCAAAAATTAAAGCCATTTCTCTGAGTAATTCTTTCAAGTCTGCAACAGTTAAATTTATGATTTGATGTGGTAGTTTTAATTTGCGCGATACTTCATTGGCTATTGGCGATTCATCATAGCGATTACCAGGAAAGCGAACCGTTATGGCCGGAATTTGCTGTGCAAGCTCATGGAGGCCAACCGCCAATGTTGTTGAATCTAGGCCACCAGATAAAAACAGGCTAATGGGAACATCAGCCATTAAATGGTCTGAAAGAACTTGGGAAAATAATACTGCCCATTCATCACTGTTAACATGCGAGTATTTTGAGGATCGGGACGGAGGTGACCAGTAACGGTGAATTGTGATTCCATTGCCAGGTTCCCACAATAAAAAACAACCGGCTTCTAATTTGGAAATTTCATGCCACATCGTTAATGGTGATGGCACATAACCCAGCGTCATTATGTACGCTGGGGCAAGAGGATTCAAAGTTGTTGGCATAATGGGCAAAATGGCTTTTGCTTCTGATGCTAACACAATACCCTGATTGTATTCTGCGTAATAGAGCGGCTTAATGCCAACCCTGTCTCTTGCCGCAAATAGTCGTTGTTTTGTTTCGTCCCAAAGCAGAAAAGCAAACATACCTGTTAAGTGATTCACACATTCTGTTCCCCATTTTTCATATGCATGAATAATGATTTCACTGTCGCTGTGAGATGAAAAAAAATGCCCTTCTTGAATTAATTGCTGTCGGAGTGCTGGGAAATTATAAATTTCACCATTACAGACCATCTGAATGGTTTTATTTTCATTGGTCATAGGCTGTTTGCCTGAGTCGCTGAGATCAACAATTGAAAGTCTTTGGTGCCCAAGAAACGCGCTGTGCGCAGCATCGTGCCAAAGCCCTGTATCGTCTGGTCCTCGATGCCTTATGGCTTGCATCATTTGTTGTTGTTGTGTGTGTTGTAGTGGGGTGTTAATTGCACCTACGATGCCGCACATTTAATTTGTTCCTTTTTAGGCTCGCTTTGCTTTCCTGTTTTCATCTGGATTTGGTAGCAACTACAATTTGGCAACCAGACCATTTTTTGATTTGGGTTATATTGTTTAATCGGCGCCATACTAATTCCGTAAGGAATGGTAGTTTTTTTTGTGGGGTTAATAGCTGCTGCATAATTTGTAGTTTGTGACTGCGGATATAGCATGCAAATTCTAGTTGGTTCCATTCTCGAATGTGTTCCGGTTTGGGACTGTGATTGCAGTGAATGCCGCGAAGAATGTCACGTTCAGGTGTTGAAAAAATGGCGATACCATTGGGACGCAGGCTTGAATATATCCAGGTTAAACACGGGTCAGGATCAAGCAGGTGTTCCAGTACATCAGCGCAAATGATGAGATCGAATTGTTTGTTTAGTGAACGAGGTTTTTCCAGGTCCATTCCTAAAAATGTTGCTTCTGGAAGAATGTTTTTTGCTAATGGTGCGACAGTTGGTTGGTCCACTATTGTTATGTCTTTGCATAAAGGCCAGATGTGTTTTTTTATTTTAACTGGAGGGCCGGACCCCACATCTAACAGGTTGTTTAGCTGGTGCTTTTGCATTAAGTCCCTGGCTAGTTTGTAGACATAAAATTGAAATTGGGAAGATGCACGAATGCGCGCGGGCGTCCAATAGCTCCCTGGATTATCTAGCTCTATTGTAAGTGCTTGTGTGTTTGGTTTATATCCACTTTTGATACAGTAAGTTTTACTCATTGTTTATTGGTTGTCCTCAATGGGTTTATGACGCGATAAATTGTGGTAAGTACAATGGTTATCCATAGTATGTAAAAGATAACTGATGCGATTCCTGCTGCAATGATTCCCATGAAGGGTGCTAGTATAACTAAAATGATTATTTGCCCCATTAAACCAACTGCGAGTGCTTGTAATGAAGATGTGGCTTTGTTCATGGCTAGTAGGAGTGCGTGTCCATAACTGCTGATGATAGCTAATGCATTGCTGATAGTTAGCCAGTAGGTAACAGGTAGAGCTGGAAGGTATTCATTGGATACGGTAATGGCAATTAACCATTTGCCAAATATAAAAATGGTGACGGTGGCCGTTATGGCGATGATGCTGGTTGTCATTACCAAGCGTTTCAGGATGCGTTTTAGTGTGTTTATGTCTTTGATTTGCCAAAGATACGTTAGTTCTGGGTAACTGGCTGAATAGAGAGGCGTTACTGGTACGCGGATTAAACTGGTTAAGGATGTTGCAACACGGTAGTAGCCTACTTGTGCAGGTGTAAACAGGTAGCCCAGCAGCAAAATGTCGCTGTTGCGAACCATTTTTAACAGGGCGTTGAGATTGGTTGCCAGGAGGAATGAGCTGATTTCTCGCCGGTGGGGGAGGAGTGTGCGCAGGGAAACGGCCGTTAACCGGGTAATGCCTGCCTCTTGCCGGATGGCGTAGACCATGCCCAACAAGATGAGTGTGCCCAGGGTGCTGGCCACCAGATAGACGACCAGAATTTGGGTGATGCTGCCTTTGGTCAGCAGCACCAGCAAAATACCGGCGAATCGCAGGATGGCTTCGCTGCTGTTTTGGATGGCCAGCCAGCGAAAACGGCCGTTTACCCGCAAAACGGCCGTCGATGTGTCGCGGGGGATGGCTGCCAGCACAGACAGGGCAAAGAGCCGGATGACCGGGGCGCTGTCGCCACTTTTTATGAAAAGGCTGGCGGCAAGGGGGGCGGTGAGCAGTACCAGCACAAAGGCCACTGTGCCGGTGCTTAAATCTATGAGGTAGCTGAGCTTGATAACGGCCGTTGCTTTGGCACTTTCTCCCTGTTCGCGAAATTGTGTGACAAATTTGATAACCGTTTCCCACACCCTGGAATCGACCAATTGATTCACAAACAGGGTGTAGGTGATGACCAGCCCCAAAATGCCGTATGCATCTGCACCCAAAAAACGGGCAATGAGAATACCTTGGACAGCCCCAATGCCCATTGTGATGGCATCACCGCCAAACAGCCAGCCAGCATTGCGGAACATCCGTATAATGGGGGTGTTGTCGGTAAAAAGACGGCGAATTTGTGTGCGAATGTAGGGAATCACGTTTGGCTAGTACCTTTTCAATGCGGTCTTCGTTTTACCTGTAATCCGTAATTCGTAATTCGTAATTTGTAATTCGCGTACTCTATCTCTGGTAATTTCATTGGAAAACGGTATACGGACTTCGGGTTACGTGTACCAGGTCAGGGGTTTGGATGAGAATTGTTCACGTTTATAAAGATTACTCGCCTGTTTTGGGTGGTATTGAAAACCATATCAAAACGTTAGCAGAGGCGCAAGCAGCACGCGGGCACGAGGTGACGGTGTTGGTGACGCAGCCGGGTGGATTGCCTGCCAGAGAATTGATGAATGGGGTGCAGGTTATTCGGGCGGCACGGCTGGCTACGGCCGCATCCACGCCTCTTAGTGCTGCTTTGCCCTGGCATTTGGCACGGCTGCGGCCAGATATAACCCATTTGCACTTTCCCTATCCGGTTGGGGAGGTCAGCCAACTGCTGGTGGGGCGGAAACGGCCGTTTGTCATTTCCTATCACAGTGATGTGGTGAAGCAGCAGGCCATTTTGCGGCTGTACCGGCCTGTGCTGTGGCGGGTACTCAAGCGAGCAGACCATTTAATTGCCGGTAGTCCCAATTATGTGCAAAGTTCGCCGTATTTACGGCCGTTTACCCACAAATGTACCGTCGTTTCCTATGCCGTAGACCCTTCCCGTTTCCAAAACCAGACACCGCTTATCCCGCCAGACAGTGTGCCCACTGTTTTGTTTGTTGGCCGGCATCGTTACTACAAAGGCGTGGACGATTTGCTCCAGGCAATGGTGCATGTGCCCGCCCGGCTGTTGGTGGCTGGTGATGGCCCTATGCGCGAGGCGTGGGAACAGTTAACGGCCGTGTATGGATTAACCGAAAGAATACATTTTTTAGGTGATATTGCCGATTCCCAACTGCCCGCTTTGTACGCCAGTGCTGACATATTTGTGCTGCCCGCCAATGCCCGGTCGGAAGCGTTTGGCAAGGTGCTGCTGGAGGCAATGGCGGCGGGTTTGCCTTGTGTGACAACGGAATTGGGGACGGGAACATCCTTTGTGGTGCGCCATGAGGAAAGCGGGCTGGTTGTGCCCCCCGGCAGCCCGCCCGCGTTGGCGGCAGCGTTGAACAGGCTTGTTGACCAGCCGGAACTGCGGCAGCGCATGGGGCAGGCTGGCCGCCAGCGTGTACTGGCGCAGTTTACACCTGAAAAGATGGTGGAGGGTGTGTTGGCGGTGTATGACAGGGTGATGGGGTGATAGGGTGACAAGGTGATGGGGTGACGGGGTGACCAATCTCCAATCTCTCAATCTCCCAATCTCCCAATCTCCAATTAATCAATTTGCTTCTCCACCTGTCTTGCAGGTAAGATTGCACACCCGCAACATTAAAAGGCAGCAAGAAACAAAAGGATTTTGCCAACAATGGACTCGAAATTAGCACGTTTTTGTGATGGCCTTATGGAAGCTGGCTGGTTAACGGCCGTAATTACCATTCCCCTCTTTTTCAACGTTTACTCAGACCGTGTTTTTGAGCCAGACAAGCTGACTCTGCTGCGTTCCATCGCCCTTATTATGGCGTTGGCCTGGTTGGTCAAGTGGGTAGATTTGCAGGGATGGCAGCGGATGGGCAGGTGGCGCTGGCGGCAGGCTGACAGCTATTGGCGCATTCCTTTTGTACTGCCCGCTGCGGCATTGGCACTGGTTTACATCATTTCCACGCTTTTTTCGGTGACGCCGCAGGTAAGTTGGGCGGGGTCTTATCAGCGTTTGCAGGGGACATACACCACATTTTCCTACATGGTTATTTTTGCACTGGCAGCGACAACCATTCAGTCGCGGGTGCAGGTGCGGCGCATTGTAACGGCCGTTATCATGACCAGTATCCCCGTTGCTTTTTACGGCCTGCTTCAACACTTTGACCTGGATCCCTTGCCCTGGGGTGGAGACACGGTAGACCGTGTGGCCGGGCACATGGGAAACGCCATTTTCATTGCTGCTTACCTCATCATGACTGTCCCGCTTACACTGTCGCGTATTCTGGAATCATTTACCAATATCTTGAACGATGAGGAAGTTTATTCAGCGGATGTGATTCGTTCGTCGGTTTATATTTTCACGCTGGCTATTCAACTCATCACCATTTACTGGTCTGGCAGCCGAGGCCCCTGGCTGGGGTTGGCGGTTGGCTTGTTTGCGTTTGTGCTGGTGGTGCTGGTCTCTTTGCGAAATGCCGTGGATGACCGGTCGCGCTTTGGGCTGGCAGATGTTGGTAAGGGTGTGGGACTTTTGGTTGGGGCAACGGCCGTTCTGTTTGTTGTCGTGCGCGGGTTAATCACCATGCTTACCAGCCGGGGCATGGCCGTTTCCCTGGCTGGCCCAATGGGGTCATTTGTGGCATTTATAACGGCCGTTTTCGGCACAGTCATCGCCATTTTCATTGTCATGGCACTGCGGCGCGGCTGGCGCTGGTTGTGGCTGTCCTGGATTTTGCTGGCTGTTACACTGGCCGGTTGGCTAATCCTGTTCAATCTGCCATTGGATACGGCTACAAATTTTGAAGAGACACCGGTTATTGGCCCCGTGATCACGACGTTGGACGAATGGCGCACACTGCCCCGCATTGGCCGCTTTGGCGAAATTTTGGAAGCAGAAGGCGGCACGGGGCGGGTGCGGACGCTCATCTGGCAGGGGGCGCTGAAGCTGGTTTTGCCCCATGAGCCTTTGCAATTCCCAGACGGCCGTTCCGACACCTTTAACTTTATGCGTCCCATTATTGGCTATGGCCCAGAGTCCATGTATGTTGCCTTCAACCGCTTTTATCCGCCGGAGCTGGCGACATTGGAAGCGCGCAATGCCTCTCCTGACCGCTCCCATAATGAAACATTTGACGCGCTGGTCATCACCGGGCTGGCCGGATTTTTAGTTTGGCAATTTTTGTATGTGTCCGTTTTCTATTTTGGTTTTCGTTATTTGGGCGTGCTGCGCAGCCGTCGTGATGGCTGGCTGATGGTGGGCTTGTGGACGGCAGGCGGTGTGGTAACGGCCGTACTCTTTTCATTGTGGCGCGGCACAGAATATATCGGCGTGGCCTTTCCCTTTGGCTCCATTGCCGGGCTGGTGGTGTATCTCATCTACTATGCCTTGTTTGCGCCGCCAGCCGCCGAAAAAACAGATCCGTTTCAGCCTGACCGCCTGTTAATGGTAAGTTTGCTGGCGGCCGTGCTGGCCCATTATGTGGAAATCCACTTTGGCATTGCCATTTCGGCGACACGTCTGCACTTTTTTGTTTACCTGGCTATGATGCTGTTGGTTGGGCATTTGCTGCCGCAGGAAGAAACGGCCGTGCCTGTGGTAGAGACGGGAAGAAGCGGCCGTAAACGGAGAAACGGCCGTGTTCCGTCAGGCAGCTGGCCACCCGTTTGGATTTCCCTCTTTATGGTGGCAGTGATGGTGGGCACAATTGGCTACACCTTCATCAACTTTGTGCCGCCGCCAGATATGACCCTGCAAAGCGTGGAAGATTTAGCCCAAATTACAACCGGCCTCATCTTTCGCCAATCATTTTTCCAAAATGCCAAACAAGGCTTTATCGAATCACCATTTTTATACCTGATGCTGGTGCTGTCCTGGGGGCTGGGTGTCTTGCTCCATATCACCGAAATGGTTAAAAGCGGCGAACTGGCATTCGAGGAAGGCAAACGGCAAACAGAACGGTGGCAAACTGCCGCCATTATTTTCGTTGTGATGGGCGTCGTTGCTGGTGGACTGCGTCTTTTTGGAGCGGGGCGCGTCTCTGGTGCAACGGGGCAGCTTGGACAAAGTTTGCTGCTCATTTGGGCTGTGCTGTGCCTGTGGGTGGCTGTTCGCCTTTTCTTTAAGTTTGAAATGGCCGCGCTGGCAGCCGGATTGGTGGCTTTGTTGGGTGTGGTTTTTGCCCTGCCTGTGTTGACTGCCGGTGGCGTGGTAGGGTTGGCTGTTGCTTTGGTGTGTGGTGTTCTGCTTTATTTGCTGTGGCAGCAGGAGTGGCAGCAGAGTTTTGTGCCAACGGCCGTTTTAGCTGCCGGGTCATTTCTTGCCGGTCTGGCCTATATCTTTTTGCAGGCCTCTGTGCTGCGCTGGTCAATTACCCGTGTGCCCGGCCAAATTGAAACAATAGAGCAGTTGATTGCTTTTCGTGTGCAGGAAGCCGTTCAAACGGATATTTTCCTGACGCTGTATTACTGGTTTGTGGTGTTGGTGATGGTGGCCGGTGGGGCGGTGTTAGCCTGGCCGCTTTTGAAGAAGGCGCGAAAAGGCGGAACGGCCGTTGGTTTTTCGGCGGCCGGTCTTTTGGCAGCAGCGGCTATTTTTCTGGTGACCACCACCAATTTGCGGGTTGTGCAGGCGGACATGGTATTTAAGCGTGGCAAACCATTTGAAGAGCAGGCCGTCCAGCAGCAAGATGCCCAGTCCTGGGATATAGCGATTGCCATTTACGAAAAAGTACGGGAAATGGCCCCACGTGAAGATTTTTACTACCTGTTCCTGGGGCGGGCATATTTGGAACGCTCGTCACTGGCGCAAGATACCAACGAACAGCTTTTGCTGCTGCGTCGGGCGGAGGACCGTCTGAAGCAGGCGCAGGCCATCAACCCGTTGAACACCGACCACACGGCCAATTTGGCACGAATGAATACGCGCTGGGCGGCTTTTACCAATGATGAGGCCAGCCGGGCAGAGCGGTTGGCGTTGGCAGAATCCTATTATCAGGATGCACTGGCATTAAGCCCCCAAAATTCTGTAATTCGCACGGAATATGCGCGGTTGGCGTTTGATTTGCAGCACGATTGTGAAAAGTCGATTGCGATTTTTGATGAGGCGATTCAAATTGACCCGTTTTATGCAGTTTTGTACTTTAACCGGGCCGATATTTTGGTGAGTTGTGCGGCGGAAGCGGCTGATGAGGCGGAACAGCGTGCTTTTTATGAAAAAGCGGTGGCCAGTTTGGAAGCGGGGTTTGAGTATGAAAAGACGAATCCGCGCGCATGGCTGCAGTTGGGGCAGCTTCAGCAGCGATTGGGTCATTATGAAGAAGCTGTGGCGGCGTTTTCAGAAGCACGCACATATAACGCCACGTCGCCGCAAATTCCAGAGTGGAATTTGTTGTTCCTGGAGGCGCGTTTGTTTGCGGAAATGGGGGATGTGAACACGGCCGTTGCCAAAGCCCAACAAGCACTTTCCCTGGCACCGGCAGAAGCAGGGCCACAGATTCAGGACTTCATCCAAAGTCTGGTAGATACGTCTGGCTTTGACATGAGTGGGGAACGGCCGTTAAGCGCACTGCCGCCTGCTTTGCGTAACAATTTTTATGATGCGTACCCGGAGATGGCGATTGATGTAAACGGCCGTTACGAAGCTGTTATCGTGACCGAAAAAGGCGACATTCGCATCAAACTTTTACCGGAGATTGCGCCATTGGCTGTAAACAACTTTGTCTTTTTGGCCGAACAAGGCTTTTACGACGGGCTAACTTTTCACCGGGTGCTGGACGGTTTTATGGCGCAGGGCGGCGACCCAACCGGCAGCGGTACAGGGGGGCCGGGTTATGAATTTGCCAACGAAACGTCACCTGACCTTGTATTTGACCGGGCAGGCTTGCTGGCAATGGCCAATGCCGGGCCAGACACAAACGGCAGCCAATTTTTCATTACGATGGATGCCGCGCCCTGGCTGGATGGCGGCTACACTATTTTTGGCGAAGTGGTGGAAGGGCAGGATGTTGTTAACGCGCTCACCCGGCGTAATCCAGAAGAAAACCCGGCGTTTACCGGTGATGTCATTCAACGCATCGAGATTGTGCGGGTAGATGGGGAGTAAGGTGACAGGGTGATGGGGTGACAGGGTGACACCCTAATAACCAATCTCCAATCTCCAATCCCCAATAACCAATCTCCCAATCTCTTATCTTAATCTCCCAATTACGGAACTGGTATGCAGACGTTTATCATTATGTTTTTGCTGGCGTTTTCTGTGACGGCTTTGGGCACGCCGGGGGTGCGGCGGTTGGCTTTGTGGCTGGGTTTTGTGGATGCGCCAAACGGCCGTAAATTGCACAAAGACCCGATTCCGTTATTGGGGGGCGTGGCTATTTTTGGGGGAACGGCCGTTGCTCTTTTGTTTACCAATGGCCGCCTGCCCCATACCGTAACGGGCGTGGCTGCTGCCGGTTCCATCATCATCGTCACCGGCCTGCTGGACGACTGGTTTGGTGTGCCGGCGTGGGCCAAGCTGCTGGCACAGGCTGTGGCAACGGCCGTTTTGGTGCGTTACCAGATTTTTGTGCGCTTGCCATTGCCTTTGTTCGCTAACTATGCCATCACTTTTTTATGGCTGGCCGGAATCAGCAATGCCATCAATTTTTTGGACAATATGGACGGGTTAAGCGCAGGGGTGAGTGCTGTTGCGTCGGCATTCATCTTGCTGCTTGGTCTGCAAAACGACCAGATTTTGGTTTCGGCCGTTGCGGCGGGTGTGTTGGGGGGATGCCTGGGCTTTTTACGTTACAATTTTCATCCGGCGCGGATATTTATGGGGGATGCCGGTTCATTGACGCTTGGTTTTGTGCTGTCCATGCTTGGGTTACAGCTCCGTTTCCCTGAAAACGTCAACTTTGTGACGTGGATGGTTCCGGTGTTTATTTTGGGACTGCCCATTTTTGATACAACGTTGGTGGTTATTTCCCGTTTGCGGCGCGGGGTAAGTCCCAATACGCCGGGCAAAGACCATGTGAGCCACCGGTTAGTCCGCCTGGGCTTTAGCCAGCGCGAGGCGGTGTTGATTTTGTATTTGGTGGCGGGCGTGTTTGGGATGATGGGGGTGTATGTGACAGAGGCAACGGCCGTTGAGGGGTACACCCTTGGCGGTGCAGTCGTCTTGATTGGCCTGTACTTTATTTACTTTTTTGAAAAACACGCGCCATATGCCGTAGGCTCGTAGGCCGTGTTCCGTATTCCGATTACGGCTTACGGTTCACGGCTTACGGCTCACAGCTCCCCAAAGGCCGCCTGTACAATCGCTTTTGCTTCCTCTTGTATCTGCTGCAAATGCGCTTCTCCCTTAAAACTTTCGGCATAAATTTTGTAAATATCCTCGGTGCCGGATGGCCGGGCAGCAAACCAGCCGTATTCTGTGACGACTTTTAGGCCGCCGATGGGTGCGCCGTTGCCGGGTGCATGGGTCAATTTTTGGGTAATGGGGTCTCCGGCCAGCGTGCTTGCCGTCACCATTTCCGGGGAGAGGTTTTTGAGCTGTTCCTTTTGTTCGCGGGTGGCGGGGGCATCGCTGCGCTGGTAGACAGGAGAGCCAAATTGGTTTTCGAGCTGTTGGTACAGTTCGCCGGGGTCTTTTTGGGTAACGGCCGTTATCTCTGCTGCCAGCAAATTCAAAATAATGCCGTCCTTATCCGTTGTCCACACTGTGCCATCCTGCCGTAAAAACGACGCCCCGGCACTTTCTTCGCCGCCAAACCCGTAGGAGCCATCAATCAGGCCATCGACAAACCACTTGAAACCGACTGGGACTTCGGCCAATTTTCGGCCTAAATGGCGGGCAACCCGGTCAATCATGGAGCTGGAAACTAATGTTTTGCCCACTGCGGCTTGCTGCGGCCAATTTGGCCGGTGTTGGAACAAATAGTAGATGGCAACAGCCAGGTAATGGTTGGGGTTTAGCAGGCCGCTGCTCCGGGTAACAATGCCATGCCGGTCAGCGTCCGGGTCGTTGCCAAAGGCAATGTCAAAATTGTCTTTCAGCCGGATGAGGCTGGCCATGGCGTAGGGGGAGGAGCAGTCCATACGTATTTTGCCGTCTTTGTCTACGGTCATGAAGGAAAAAGTGGGATCAACGGCCGTATTTACCACCGTCAAGTCCAATCCATACATCTCTGCAATAGGCTCCCAATAGGCCACACCAGCACCCCCCATCGGGTCTACACCAATTTTTAAGCCGGCACGGGCAATGGTGTCCATACGCACAACCTGGCCTAAATCGGCAGCATACGGCCGTACAAAATCGTGTTGGTGCACGTGGCTTTGCTGTAAAGCACGAGCGTAGGGCATCCGTTTTACATCCTTCAAGCCGTCGGCCAAAATTTCATTGGCACGGTCCTGGATGATTTTGGTTGTTGCCGTATCTGCCGGGCCGCCAGTGGGGGGATTGTACTTAAAGCCGCCGTCGTTTGGCGGGTTGTGTGAGGGTGTAATGACAACACCGTCGGCCAGCCCTTGTGTGCGGCCACGATTGTAGGTGAGGATGGCGTGGGAAATGACCGGGGTTGGGGTGTAGCCGTTCTCTTTTTGAATGTACAGCGCTGCGCCATTGGCGGCGAATACCTCAACGGCCGTAACCTGTGCCGCCTCTGACAGGGCGTGGGTGTCCTTGCCCAAAAACAGCGGGCCATCAATTTGCTGTGATTGCCGGTATTCACAAATTGCCTGACTGATAGCCAGAATATGGGCTTCATTAAACTGGAAATTCAGGGATGAGCCACGGTGTCCTGATGTGCCAAAGGAGACCTTTTGCTCCGGTACGGCCGTGTCTGGATGGTTGGTAAAGTATGCCGTCATGAGTTGGGGAATGTTGGTTAAAATGTCATGTGGGGCAGGCTGCCCGGCAAGGGGATGTAGAGGCATTGGGTTCTCCTGTAAAAGTTATGAATTATGAACT